>NZ_JAILZZ010000022.1:0-44535 GCF_023512215.1 Kyrpidia sp.
GCTGCCCACCGAGACGGTGGGCGCCCGCGTTCACGTGCTCGAGCAGCCGGCCGCCGACGAGCTCGTCGGGCGACTGCTGGGGACGCGTCCGCCCCTCCGCCTCGAGGTGCTGAACGGCAGCGGCCGCCCGAACGTCGGGGAGGAGGTCGCGCGGCGGCTCCTGCCGCTCGGCGTGCGCGTGGTCCTGTCTCGGAACGCGGAGTCCTTCGACCACGAGCGCACCGAGATCCTCGCCACCGACCCGGCGTTCGCCGAGGAGGCCGAACGGGTGCGGCGGGCGCTGGGGGTCGGCGCGGTGTCGGTATCCCGGGTACCATCGGGGCTCGCGGACATCACGATCGTGGTCGGGAGGGATCTGGAGGCTTGACGACCGGCGCGGCGGGCGCGGCGGGGGCACCCGGCGGCGACGGGCTGCCGGCGCCCCGCGAGGTGGCCGTCGCGGCGGCACGAGCCGCTGCCGACAAGCACGCGACCGACGTCGTCGTCCTCGACGTGTCGAACCTGATCGTGATCACCGATGCGTTCGTGATCTGCACCGCCGCGACGGAGCGCCATCGGCAAGGCGCGGATCTGGTACGGGCCGTTGTCAAAGAGGCGGAGAAGGACGGTGTACTCCTGCGATGACGAAGAAGGTTTTTTTTGATAACATATGGCCAAGTGTTCGGAACATCCTGGCCCAATCAGAATTGGCGGCTGTGGGGATTAAGCAACTGTGGGTGATCCGTGACCTCCTGGGGCGAGTCCGTCTGGCCTTGGCTGAGGAGGAAGAAACGGAACTGTCGGACCGCGTTAATGAAGCTCTGCGACGGTGTGCGCAAGAACTGCATGAGGTCCTCGGAGCGCACGCCTACGATCCGAGCCAGGCGATTTTGTTACTCTCCAGAGCCGATCTGGAGAAACAAGGCGAGCAAAGTGGAATTCTAAAACACTCTATCGGCGGCATGGACGTTTGGCTGCCAGCTCGTGCCCAGTCTGTGCTCCGGAGGAAAATGCGGAGATATTGCGTGCACTTTTGACTCCGTACAAAATCAGTCCAATCAGCGGGATGCGAAAACCGGATCAGGATTGACGCATGGTTCCGTATGTGGTACCATAATCATGCGTATATATTGTGTGTATTCTTTAGGAGTTTTATTGAGGAAAAGCAGAGGAGAAAAGCGATGAAAGATCTTGAATATTACCTTCAACTTCGGTACGAGGTCCGCCTCCGTCCCTTGGAAGATGGGGAGGGAGGCGGATGGTTGGCCGAGATCCCACTTCTCCCCGGTTGTATGGCGGACGGAGAGACTCCTGAGGCGGCCGTCGCAAATCTGGAAGATGCCAAAAGGGCTTGGATTGAAACGGCCTTGGCATTGAGGCGGAATATTCCGGAGCCTGTTGTGGACGATTACTCTGGGCAATTGAGGGTCCGTATGCCCAAATCGCTCCACCGTGTGTTGGTTGAAAGGGCCAGGGAAGAACATGTCAGCTTGAATCAGTTGATCATTTACTATTTGGCCAAGGGAGCGGACTTTTCGTATTTACCCGGTGACAAACCGAGAAGAATGAGAGGGTTATGATCCTTTTATAGAAGTCCGGGCGCCGAGGTGATCCACGAGGAGACCCTGCAGCGGGAGGTCTTTCATGCGATTACAGGTCCCTGGATGGGACGAGATCACTGGCGCGGTTACCCGTACACCTGGATCCCCAACCACCTTTCGGATGCCAACCAGCGCGTCAGCCCGCGATCGTTTCTGGCGGCTCTTCGTGAGGCGGTGGAGGATAGCCAAAACCAAGGGGGCGTGAAACCCGTTCGCCTCAGAGACGGCGGCTGACGGGGGGAGAAGGTGGGTGGAGACGCCGACGAAGGGTCGTTCGCGGTCTGAAGATGGACTTGGCCGTCGGCGCACACGAAACGGGCGCAACTTTCCCCATTACCCGCTTTCTGGGCAAGCGGCAAGGGACGCGGCCGGCGGTCAAAACCGGCGAAATCGCCCCGGCGGTGCTTCATGCCCGCGAAAAGTACCTCCGAGGCCGGCGGAGGGGGCTGGACCGGGGTGTGCCGGGGCCGGGCCCCGCCGGACCGTTCAACGGGTCAGTGCACCCGGGCGAGAAACGATTTTGTCCGTTGATGGGCGGGACGGGAGAAAATCTGCTCGGGCGGCCCTTCTTCCACGATCATTCCGCCGTCCATAAAAATCACCCGGTCCGCCACTTCTTGGGCGAATTTCATCTCGTGGGTCACGATCATCATCGTCATGCCTTCCTGGGCGAGATCCCGGATGACATTCAGGACTTCTCCCACCAGTTCCGGGTCGAGCGCCGACGTGGGCTCATCGAACAGCATGGCCTTGGGCTGCATGGCCAACGCCCGGGCGATGGCGACCCGTTGTTGTTGCCCGCCCGAAAGTTGACTCGGATAATGATGAAGCCGGTCTGCGAGTCCGACCTTCGCGAGATAATGTTCGGCGATCTGTTGGGCTTCTGTTTTTGGTTTTTTCTGCACCGTCATCAGCGGAGCCATCACATTGTGCAGCGCCGTTTTGTGGGGGAAAAGATGAAATCGCTGGAAAACCATTCCGACTTCAGCCCGAATGATGGCCACTTGGCGTTGGGTGAAATGGTGGCTCAAGGTCGTCCCTTCAATGGTGACCGTTCCGGAATCAGGAACTTCCAAAAAATTGATGCAACGGAGCAACGTGGATTTGCCTGATCCGGACGGTCCGATGATGACCACTTTCTCGCCTTGGTGCACGTCGAAACTGACTCCGTTAAGGACGGGGGTTTGTCCGAAAGATTTGTGCAGATCCCGAACCTGGATCATGATGTCAGACATGCTTCCGGAGCCTCCTTTCCAAAAGCCGCACGGCTTGCCCGAGGGGAATGCTCACGATCAGGTAAATGCCGGCGGCGATCGTGTACGATTCGATGGTTAAGAAGGTTTGTGAAGCGTAAGCTTGGGTTTTCAAAATGATTTCTCCCAGGGTGATGAAGGCGCACAGGGACGTGTCCTTGAGCATGGCATTGAAATAGTTCCCCAAGGGGGGCAGGGAAATGAGAAAGGACTGGGGAATTACGATGTGGAACATGGCTTGGCGGTGGGTGTAGCCCAAGGCGAGACAAGCCTCGATCTGTCCCTTGTCGATGGCCAAGAGAGAAGACCGGAACACTTCCGACAGATAGCACCCGTAATTGATGCCCAGCCCGATCACACTGGCGGCGAATGCACTCAGGTTCATGTGGTAATCCGGGATCCAGAGCTCGATCACCCGGGTAAAAATCTCCGGGATCACATAATACACATACAGCAGTTGGACCAGCAGGGGCGTGCCGCGAATGAGTTCGAGAAACGCGGTCAAGACCGTCTGGATGGGTCGCGTTCCGAAAATCCTTCCCAGGGCGATCAACATGCCGACCCCAAAAGCGAGGGCAAAAGCGCAAACGGACAGGACAATGATGAGCCACAAGGCCTCGAGCAGGGACGGAGTCAACTGGACAAATGCCGTGTAGAAATCCAGACTCTTCACTCAGCGGTCACCTCGAAGGAAGGGTCGTCAGGGAAGAGCCGGCCCCCGGCCTTCCCTGACGGCATGCATGACAGACTACAAATGTAGAATCTCAAAGACTACTCGACCATGTTGTCCTGACCGAGGCCGTATTTCTGCAAAACTTTCAGTACAAATCCCTCTCGCTTCAGGTTGTCCAATTCTTTGTTGACCGCTTCCAGCAGATCGGTATCCTCTTTTCTCACCGCCGCCGCCACTGTTCCCTGAAAGACCGGGGTATACGGGGACACCAGTTTGACGTTCAAAGTCGGATCGTGTTGGATGGTGTAGGCCGCCGTGGCGCTGTCGGTGATGCCCGCGTCGATCTTGTGGGTGTTGATGGCCAGCAGCAGTTCAGCCTGGGACCCGAAAACCTTGACTTCTTTCACTTTGCCCTGTTGCTGCATGTTTTGGATGTATTCCAGGAAAGCCGTCCCTTTTTGGCCCCCGACCACCTTGTCCTTGAGGTCGTCAAGGCCGGATATGGTGGAATCCTTGCGGACGACCAGCCCCTCGCCTTCCTTGTACCAGGGATGGGTGAACTGGGCGATTTTCTCCCGTTCAGGTTTGATATACATGCCGTCGGTCACCATGTCGATGTTCTTGTTGTTCAGTTCCACCAACAAATTCTCGAACTTGATCTCTTTCATTTCGACTTTTGGGATGCCCAGGCGCTTGGCGATCTCTTGGATGATCTCCGCATCAATGCCTTTGAGCTCTTTGGTGTCTTTGTCGATGTAGGCGAAAGGAACGTCGTTGGACGATCCGACGATCAACGTCCCCCTCTGTTTGATGGCTTCCAGAGTTGACGCCTTGTTGCCCTCCGCCTGGCTTCCGGTGGTGGCTGCGCCGCTGCCGCATCCCGCCAGAATCCCGGCCGCCAATGCCGCGAACAAAGCCGTCTTGAAAAATTTTTTCATGGTCAACACCCTCCTTGTGATCATGGATCCCAATCGTCAGCTCACCGGTTGATACGAATCCAACTCACCGGTCAGGCGGATATTGGCCGAACGCATGTGAGCCAGCAATCCTTCCCGATGAGATTGACGCACGCACGGGGGGGCCAGTGCGGCAACGCCCTCGTCTTCAATCCATTGGTAGGTGACGACTTTCAAAAACGTCCCGACCCAAACCCCGCCGGTATATTTGGCGGCTCCCAACGTGGGCAGGATATGGTTGGTGCCGCTGAGCTTGTCCGCGAAGACCACCGAAGACTTTTCGCCGAGAAACAGGGAGCCGTAATTGGTGAAGCGATCCAGGTAATCTCTCGAATTCTCGATTTGCACGTGAAGGTGTTCCGGGGCAAGATCATTGGTGATCTGAATTGCTTCATCCAGGGTGTCCGCCACAATGACCTGGCCTTTTCTCGACCACGACGCCCCGGCGATCTCGGCGGTACCCAAAGTACGAAGTTGCCGGTCGATTTCTTCCAATACGGCGGAAGCCAGGCGCCGGCTGGTCGTCACAAGAATGGCTCTGGCATCCATGTCGTGCTCGGCTTGAGCCAGAAGGTCGGTTGCGACGTATTCGGGTCGGGCGGTCTCGTCGGCGAGCACCAAAACCTCGCTCGGGCCGGCCAAGAGATCAATGCCCACCACGCCGTACACCTGCCGTTTGGCTTCGGTGACGTACCGGTTGCCGGGACCGGCGATTTTACACACGGGCCGGATCGTCTCCGTGCCGTAAGCTAATGCGCCGATCGCCTGGGCTCCGCCGACGCGAAAAATTTCGTCGGCGCCCGACAGGTATGCTGCACACAGGACTGCCGGATGGATGCCGCCATCTTTTGTGGGAGGCGTGCACACCCGGACTTCTTTGACGCCCGCCACCTTGGCGGGGATAATGGACATCTGGGCCGCCGACAGGAGGGGATAGCGGCCGCCGGGCACGTAGGCGCCGACCGTTTCCACCGGGATGACCCGTTGCCCGAGATGAACGCCGGGGATCATTTCCTTTTCGAATTCCGCCAGGCTTTCCATTTGAGCTTCCGCAAAGGAGCGGATGCGCCCGATGGAATATTGGATGTCTTCGAAGAGAGTGAGCGGCAATTGGTGAACGGCCCGTTCGATTTCGTGGATGGAAACTTTTAGATCGCTGACTTCGACTCCGTCGAACTTTTTGGCATAGTACCTGAGGGCTTCGTCTCCACGGTCACGCACGTGGCTCAAGATCTCTGCGACAGTTTCGGTTACGGAAGATCGTTCCTGGCCCGAGGTTGAGGATTCTCGTTTGATGAATTCGATCATGGTGTATACCTCCGGTTCTAAGTGGCGTGCGCCCCGTTTGTCTTGCAAGGTACATGCCAGCGGAGGGATCTATCCTGACATCGTGCTTCCATCAAGGCCGGGCGAACAAGGTTGAATCCGGAGGTGTGCAAAAATGACTCGTTTGGCCTTCCGGGCCGTTGCACCCGTGCAGGGGTGAGTCGGGGACGCATCACTGCAGTCCATATTTTCTGCATTTTCGACTGATGGTGCTCTGACTGACGCCGAGCCGGAGAGCCACTTTTCGGGTAGATCGCAATTCTTTCATCAGGTGGGCGATGACCGCCGACTCAAATTCAGCCACAAGTTTTTCCAGTTGGAGGTGGGAATCCTCGACGAGCGACTTCAAGCGGTCGATTTCCCGGAACCCGTGCGCCTTGTCTTTTCCCGGCGGGTTTTTGTCCACACCTTTGTGCAAGGTGGCGTGGAGGGGGACCGTCCGAATGTAGTCCGAATCGGACGTGACGGCAAGACGCTCCAAGACATTTTGCAGTTCCCGCACGTTGCCGGGCCAGTCGTACTCGAGCAACTGTTTGATCACATCCGGAGATAGAACTTTTTTAAAATTGTACTTCCTGTTGATCCTGTCCATAAACAGAAAGATCATCTCGATCAAATCTTCCGGGCGTTCGCGCAGAGGGGGAATGTGGACCGGGATGGTGCTCAGGCGATAGAACAGATCTTTCCGGAACCGGCCCTTTTCTACGAGGTATGGCAGGTCCTCGTTTGTTGCTGCGATGAACCGGACGTCGACCCGTCTGATTTCCCTTCCGCCCACCCGCCGGAAGGTCCTGTTCTGGATGACCTGGAGAAGTTTTGTTTGCTGCTCCAACGGGAGTTCGGACACCTCGTCCAAAAAGAGCGTGCCTTTGTCGGCCAGTTCCAACAGGCCGAGCTGTCCGGATTTCAATGCGCCCGAAAATGCGCCGGGCTCATAACCGAACAATTCCGATTCAAAGAGCGCGGGGGGAATGGCGGCGCAGTTCAATTCGATAAAGGGGTGAGCGCGACGGTCGCTCTGTTCGTGCAGCCAACGGGCGACCTCGGATTTGCCCACTCCCGATTCGCCGAGCAAGAGCACGGTCGTATCTACGTAGGCCACTCTGCGAAGGATCTGGAGGGCGTTTTGGAACGGTTTGCTTTTGGCCACCAGTCCGTCGCCGGTGAACCCGGCGTGTCTTTGATATTGCCGGAGTTGCGCGTTGTAAGATTCGATCATTTTTTCCATCTCTTCGACTTGTTGTTTTAGGGTGAGGATCTCGGTGATGTCCAGGGAATTGGAAACCACACGGATCAACTTCCCGTCCTTGTCGAACACAGGGTTGGCAGTCACGTGCAGACGCTTTCCGGTGCCGGTCGACTGAATCAGGGTCACGGGATTTCCTTGTTCGAGGACCAACCGGGTGGCCGAAGGGTAAAAGATTTTTTCCCGCTCCATGTCAAAAACATTTCGTCCCACCAGCTCAATGCCGGCCAATCCGTAATGGCGCTCGCACGCCGGGTTGACGCGGATGCAGACGCCGCGCTCATCCGTGACGAAAATTTCGTCATGGGAAGACTGGAAGACCATTTCTAATTCCTGGATCCGGTCCTCCAGAATCCTTACATAAGATTGTTCCTCTTTCATGTTTTTACCCGGACCTCCCGTACACAACATGGACAGCCACTTATTAAATATAGCATGTACTTGTCATCGAAAACCAGGGCAGACGGACCGAATATCCCATATTTCGGCGTTTATCCTCCGGATGGAGGGGGGGCGTTGGAAAGCGTTCTTGACAAGCAAAAGGGACAGAGCGGTGGATTGTTGATGAAAACAAATCCATTTTTGCTGTTGATCCCCGCTCTCCGCGGTACCGCTATGGGATTCGTGTAGCCCCCGGGGATGCACATTGAAGGGATTGACACGCCGCTTTTTCGGGTGTTGGGCGTCGGACGGCTCCGTCGGCGTGCGGGGGGGAATCTGCCCCCGAGCCTGATTTGGACACCTATGTTTCACAGAAGGCTAGCCAGTGTCTGGGTCGGGGGCGCTTCCATCGACGCGGGGCGGGTGGACCGGCAAATCTGCGAAAATTCAGGGCCCAAGTGTCGTATCCGCCTGCCGCCAAATGTTCCGCGCCGGCGGGGAATTTTTCTTTGAGGTACAGCCGGATGCCGGGGTCCAGCCCGTAGGATGGTGTGCTCCCGGACGGCGGTTTGGACCGTGGCGGCCGGCTGCTGGGTCGGACCGGCGGCCGGCGCCCCGGTGCCGGCGCTGTCCCCTCCCCCGGCGCATCCGGCGAGGAGCGCGCCGAGGCCGACGGCAGCCGCTCTACACCGCAAGTAAACACAATCGACCGGACGGCAGGATCGACCTTTTTAAAGGTGACGTTTATATTGGAAGTCTCATTGTCGATTTTAAATATCGTCGATCTCGAAGAATTTTTGATTCAGATTCGAAGGCCCGAGAACAACTTTCGTCGTACAGGTTTCAATGTAATTCCTCCTATCTTTACGGACAGACTTTGACGCCGCAGCAAAGAGCCCAAATGCGACCCGTGGGGGAAACGTGGGCGATATATCCCGGCGACGGCGACGCGAATTTGGTCGAGGAGTTGAAAGACTATCGCATCAAATTGATTCAAATGCGTCCGGGGCAATCCCTCGACCACATGGAGGAGCAGTTGGCGAAGAGTATTCGGGAGATGGTGGATGTGGCTGAGAGTTGGGGTGGGTGAGGGATGCACGAAATGTCTGATGTTGATATGGGGGCGGGAGGGTAACGTATGCCTCGAATGTCACCATTCAGCAGGGGCGGCCCCGGAGTGGCGTCCGATCTCTTCTGACCACACGGGGCGGAAAAACATCACGTGCCGATCAGTGTGCAGCTCGGCTGACAGGCACGCTTATCAGTTTAAGTCCACCTATGCTCACGGTGCCGGATCGGGACGATAGCACCACCCTCTGGCGTTTGCCAGATGCGCAAGCTTTTTCGCCTTTTTCTCAGTAGCCGAGGCAGTATACTCGGAGAAATCGATGATCGCATGCTCGGGAAAGGGCGCCGGATCGGAGATGACGTTTCTAAGTGTGCTGGTGACCATGTGTTGAGATAGAAGGAGTGCCGCAGCCGGGCCCGGGTTTGCCCGGGCACCGCGCACGCGGGAACTCGGGGTGAGGTGTTGACCAAAATTGGGCGTAAAGCCACTGCCTTCAAGCACGGCCTTCAAGTTTTGGGGAGATTCAGCAAATCCCACAGGTTATCCACCGCCGTCCCGTATCTTTCGGGGTCCTGGGTCTTTTGACAAGAGCTTGCGGGCGGCCCGGCGGCCTCTGCCGGCTGGACAGCCGGCTTGCCAGTCCATGGTTCCGCAACCCCGACGGCCGTCGCCGCGGTTGCCAAAGGCCGCCCGCGAAGCCCCTCGTCTACCTCGTCTTAAACCCGAAGGCGGCGGCGCCCTGCACCGCGTCCATCATTTGCTGCAAACCGCCCAGCCACTGGCCGGGAAACACCCCGATCAACAAGGTCAATCCTGCGGCGATCACCACCAGGGCGCCCACGGGCCAGGAAACCCGAAGCGGGGGCAACTCCTCCTCAGCCCGGGTCCAGGCGTGGCGTAGGAGGTGGAAGTAATAGGCGTAGGAGACGACGGTGGTGGCGATCAACACAAACCCGAGCCACCCCTTGCCTCCGGCCAATGCCCCGGTGAGCACGTACCATTTGGCAAAAAAACCGGCGGTGAGCGGCATTCCGGCCAGGGAGAGCACGAGGATCGTCAGGGCGGCGGCCAACAGGGGTGAGCGCCGGGACAGGCCGTTCAGGGCCGCCATATCGGTACTCCCCTGGGCCCGGGCCACCTGGTCGAGCACCGCGAAAACGCCGACATTCATAAACAGATAGGCCCACAGATAAAAGGCCAGTTGCTGAAAAGTCATGGCGTTGAACGCGGCGAGGGGAATCAGCAGATATCCCGCGTGGGCGATGCTCGAATAGGCCAGCAGCCGTTTCGTATTTTTCTGCCGCAGGGCGATCACGTTCCCCGCGACCATTGAGGCGGCGGCCAAGATGGCCAGCATGGTGCTCATCTCTCGCCAAAAGGGAGAACCGGGACCGCCCGGCGCCGCGAGGACCCCTTCCAAGATCCGCGCCAGGGCCGCAAATCCCGCCGTTTTGGAGACCGCCGCGAGAAAAGTCGTCACTGCGATCGGCGCCCCTTGGTAGACGTCCGGTGCCCACATATAAAAAGGAAGGCTTACAATTTTGAACGACAGGGCGGCCAGCACGAACATGAACCCCACAATGAGCAAGGGTCCGGCGAACTCCCCCGGCGCCGGGGCGGCCAGGCGGCGCCCGATCTCGCCGAGATCGGTGGCGCCCGTCCATCCCACAAGGTATGAGGCGCCGAAGAGGAAGACCGCCGTCGCCGTGGCGCCGCTCAAAATATATTTCATCGCCCCCTCGGCAGAGGCGCGGTTCCCCTTTCTCATCCCCACTAATATATAGGAAGCGATCGACAGCGTCTCCAAGCCCACAAAAAGGAGCACGAGGTCCGTGGCCCCGGCCAGAATCATTCCGCCTAGGGCAGCAAACAAGAAGAGCGAGGCGTACTCCGGGCGCCGTTCTGGGGGCACGCCCGGAGAGCGGCGGGCCAGGACCAGCAGCATCAAAGTCCCCACCAAAACCAGCGCCTGAAACAGCAAGGTAAAACCGTCGACCCGATAGGCTCCGGCAAAGGTCCCGGGGTGCGAAGTGGTGCCGAAGCGTAACCACAAGCTGAGCAAGACTGTGAGCAGTGCCGATTCAAAAGCGACCTGGCGCAGGACCAAAGCTGCCATTGCGCCGAGCAAAACGACCGTCTCCGGCCATAGCATGGACCAGGGCAGAGACCAAAGATTGGCTGTCGGCATCACTGCACCTCCTCTCGTGATTCAGGATGAACCTGTTGTGGCCGCTCCCGCACGCCTCCGGCCTAGGCCAGGCGAAGCCACACATAGGCCAGGATCAGCGCGCCCAGCACGAAAAGGGCGCCGGCGTTGTACCCCTGAACCTGCCCATTTTCCAGGCGGGACAGCGCCCAGCCCAGTCCCCGGGCGATCCCGGCGGCGAGGTGCACGAGGCCCTCCAAAAGGTATCGCTCCACCTGTGCGGCCGCCTGCCCCAAAAGCCGGTATAGCCCGAGCAGGAGCCGCTCGTACAGGGCATCGATAAACAGCCGGTGGTTCAGGGGCGTCGCCCATGCGCTGGCTGCGGCCACCTCCCGCCGGGCCTGCCACCGGCCCATTCGGCTCGGCCTGAACCAAAAATAGACCAGCAGAAGGGCCAACAGACCCACTGCGACAACCACCGGGCTGATCCACCCCGGACTCGGCCGAACCGGGTCCGGGAAATCGCCGGACACCCAGCGGCTGATCACCGGCGCTTGCGGCGTCTCCAAAGCGCCGGCCGTCAGCGCCAAAAGAGCCAGCAACGCCACGGGTACGGCCATCGACACGGGAAGCCGCACCACCGGAGCCCACCGCCCCGGCTGCCGAACCGGCCGCCGGGCGACAAAGACGAGCATAAAGGCCCTTCCCATGTACAGGGCCGTCAGGGCTACGGTCGCCACCGCCAGCACAAACAATCCGAGATTGTGGCCGTAAACATGGGCGAGGATGGCCTCCTTGGAAAAGTATCCCGAGAGGGGCGGCAGTCCGATCAGTGCGAGCATGCCGATCAAGAAAGACCACCCGACAAAGGGCGCCTTTCTCCACAGCCCCCCCATCGCCCGCATATCGTAGGTGCCGACAATGGGATACAGACTCCCGGCCGCCAAAAACAACAGCGCTTTAAAAAACGCATGGGTGGTCAAATGAAACAGTGCCGCCCCGTGGCCTCCCACCCCCAAGGCGAGCATCATATAGCCCAACTGGCTCACCGTCGAGTAGGCGAGAACCCGCTTGAGATCATCCTGAACCAAGGCCAGGACAGCCGCCAAAAATGCCGTCCCGGCTCCCACCACGGCCACCGCCTCCATAACCCCGGGGGCGGCGGCGAACAGCGGATAGGCCCGGGCAACCAAAAATACCCCCGCCGCCACCATGGTGGCCGCGTGGATCAGGGCGGAAACCGGGGTCGGCCCCTCCATGGCGTCGGGCAGCCACACGTGAAGGGGGAACTGCCCGGACTTGCCCGCCGCGGCGACAAAGATCAAACTGGCGAGGGTCGCCGCCTGCACCGGGGCCAGAACCCCGCTTTCGAGGTGGGCAAACAGATCCGACCACGCCAAGCTGCCCGTGATCTGAAAGGCGTACAGCATGGCCACAAACAGGCCCACATCCCCGAGCCGCGTCACGAAAAACGCTTTCTGGGCCGCCCGCCGGGCTTCGGGCCGGGCGTAGTAAAATCCGATCAACAGAAAGGAGGTGACGCCGACGAGTTCCCAAAAGATAAACACCGACAGCAGGTCCCTGGCCATCACCAGCCCGAGCATCGAAAACATAAACAGGCTCAAATGCTGGTAGAAGGACGAAAACCGCCGCTCGCCCTTCATATAGCCGTAACTGTAGACATGAACGAGAAAACCGACCAACGTCACGATGAGAATCATCAGAGCGCTGAGAGGGGTCACCTCAAACGCCAGGCTCAGGGTGGCATCCCCCACCGACAGCCATCTCATCGGGACCGACTCCACGGTGCCGCCGGTGAACACCCGCTGGGCGAGGGCGAGGGAGACGCAAAGCCCGGCCAGGGTCGCGGCACTGCCCAACCATGCGCTTCCCCGGTTCAGCTTACGGCCGAACAGGACCAGGAGCCCGTAAGAAGCAGCGGGGAAAGCGATTACCCACCACGGCCACCATTCCGGATGAACCACGTCTTCCACCCCCGTCATCAGAACCTCGGGTCCCCGTCAGGGCCCATCTTTTAATGAATCGAACGTGTCGACCTCCACCGACTCCCGCAGGCGATAGAGGGCAATCAGGATGGCCACCCCGACCGCGACTTCGGCGGCGGCGATGGCGATGTTAAACAAAGCGAACAATTGGCTGGCGGCGTTCCCGGAAAGGGCTTCAGCCGCTGGCGAACCCCCTCCGTGCAAAAACGAACCCAAAGCCGCAAGATTGAGGTTCGCGGCCCCCAGCATCAGTTCAATCGAGAGCAGCACGATGACCGTGTTGCGCCTGGTGAGCGCTCCGTACAGGCCCAGGGCGAATAAAAGGGCAGCCAGGAGCAAATAGTCTTGGAGTCCGATCATCGACGATCACCGACTTTCCCCATCTCCTCCTTGGCCATCACGATCGCCCCGACCAGGGCGACCAGGAGCAAAACCCCGAGAAGTTCAAAAGACAGCAGGTAACGCGGCGAAAACAGGGCTTCGGCCATCTTCATCGGCCCGATGACCTCGGTGGCTTGCCCGACCGCGGCCGGCGTGTCCAGGATGACCCAGGCGAGCAGTGCGAACAACCCCAGGGGCACCGCCAACCGGAACCCTCGCTTGAAACCGGTGGCGCCGACGGCGGGCCCCGCCGGCTCATGGCGGGTCAACATAATGCTGAACACCGCCAAAATGGTGATCGCCCCGGTGTAGACGATAAGCTGAGCGACGAACAAAAATTCCGCGCCCAGCACCGCGAACAACCCCGCCAGGCTCAAAAAAGACAGGGCGATGGAGAGGACCATGTGCACGATCCGCTTTGAACGAAACATCAACAAGGCGCCGGCGAAGGCCATCCCCGCCAGGAGAAAAAAGGCAATTACGTTTTGCGCCACGGCAGATTCACCTCCCGGGCCTCGGCGGGATTTTCTGTGAGCCAGGTCATATCTTTCTGCAGGGCATCCCGGGTGTATTCCGCCAATTCAAACCGGTTGGTCATCACGATGGCCTCGGTGGGACACACCTCGGTACACAGATCACACAGAATGCAGGTGTCGAAGTGAATCTCGAAAGCTTCCAGCACTTTCCCCTTTTTGGCCGGGTCGGGATGGGGCTTGCCCCGGATCGTGATGCACTGGGTGGGGCAAACCATGGCACACTGATTGCAGACAATACATTTCTCCGGATACAATTTTTGAATCCCGCGAAAACGGTTCGGGAAGGTGTACGTCTCATCGGGATAGCGAGTCGTGACCTTCGGCCGGATCATCTCTTTCAGGGTCACGGTCAAACCTTTCAGCACACCGCCGCCAAACATCGCACTCACCTCTGCTTGGGTTGGGATCGCCGATTTTCTCGCCCCAGGTCACCCAGGGTGTCTCCCGTCTCAGGCCACCCAGATCGTTTTTAAACCGACGGTCAGGGCCAGGTTCACCAGGGACAGGGGTAACAGCACCTTCCAGGACATGGTCATCAACAGATCAATGCGCATCCGGGGCAGGGTTGCCTGGAGCCAAAAGGGCACAAAGGCGAAAAACAGGGCTTTGAGCAAGAACCACACGATTCCCGGCACGAAGGCCAGGGCGGGATGGGGCGGAAGCCATCCCCCAAAGTAGAGCACCGCCGTCAAAGAGCCCATGGCAAAGAGATACAAGTACTCCCCGAGCATGAAAAATGCGAATCGAAAACCGCTGTATTCCACCTGGTACCCGGCGATGAGCTCCGATTCCGCCTCGCTGAAATCGAAGGGCGTGCGGTTGAGCTCGGCCAGGGAGGCGATAAAGAAAATCACAAACCCCAGGATCTGTGGCAGAATGAACCAGTGGCTTTGGGCCTGGGCGTCGACGATGTGCGAGAGATTGAGAGAGCCGCTCAGCAGCACCACCCCGAGGACCGCGAGCACCAGCGGAATCTCGTAACTGATCATCATCGCCGCCGCGCGCATGGCTCCAATCAATGACCATTTGTTATTCGAGGCCCAACCTCCGGTGATCACCCCGAGGGTCGATAGGCCGGCGATCCCGAAATACAACAACAGCCCTACGTTAAAATCCGAAAAGACCAGCGAGGACGTGTACGGGATGACGGCCAGGACCACGAAGGCCGGCGCAAAGGCGATGATGGGCGCGATGAAAAAAAGCACCCGATCCGCTTTGTTCAGTTGAACATTTTCCTTGACCAACAGCTTGATCGTATCGGCCACGGTCTGCAGCAACCCCCAGGGCCCCACCCGGTTCGGCCCGACCCGGCTCTGCATCCAGCCGAGAAGTTTTCGCTGCACGTAGATCGAATACGTGACGAAAAAAAGACCGAACCCGAGGAGCAGGAGGCTGGCGACGATGTAGCCGAGCCACGTTTCCCACGTCGGCGGCGCATGGAGCCACTCGCGCATCGTTACGCATCGACCTCCCCCATGATGACGTCAATTCCCCCGATGATCGCAACCATGTTGGCGATGTGCTCTCCCACCAGGAGGCGGGGCAGAATCTGCAGATTGACGAAGGAGGGGCGGCGAAAATGAACCCGATACGGCTTGGGCCCGCCCTCACTGCGAATATAGACTCCGAGCTCCCCCCGGGTGGATTCCACCGAGGTGTAGACCTCCCCGGCGGGGGCCCGCAGGACCTTGGGCAGCTTCGCGATGATGTCGCCGCTTGTGGGAAATTGGGCGACCGCCTGTTTGACGATGCGCCGGGACTGTTCCATCTCCTCCATGCGCAGGCAGTAGCGCGCCCAGAGGTCGCCCTCTTCCCGGGTGGGAACATGAAAGGCGAAACGGTTGTAGATGGAATAGGGTTTTGCCCGGCGCACGTCGTAGTTCACCCCCGTCGACCGCAGATTCACGCCGGTCAGACCGTAGGCGATGGCTGTGGCGGCGTCGTATTGTCCTACCCCTTTTAGACGGGCTTGGATAATCTCATTGCCCGTGACCAAATCGTGAAACTCTTCCAGGGCTCCGGAGAAGGCGTCGAGGAAGGCGTCCACCCGTCCCAGCCAGCCTTCGTCAGGCACATCCCATTTCACCCCTCCAATCCGCATATAACTGTAGGTCATCCGGGAACCCGACAGTTCCGCCAACAACTGCAGGATTTTCTCCCGCTCCCGAAACGCGTAGAGAAAGGGCGTGATGGCCCCCAGGTCCAGCAGGTACGTGCCGAACCAGACGAGGTGGCTGGCGATGCGGTTGAGCTCCATGGCAATGACCCGCAAGTATTCGGCCCGTTCGGGCACCTCGATCTCCATGAGGGTCTCGACGGCGTGTACGTAGGCATAATTCCCGAGCATGGCGGAGACGTAGTCCATGCGATCGGTGTACGGAATGATCTGGGTGTACATCAAGTCCTCGGCCAGTTTTTCGGTGCCCCGGTGGAGATACCCGATCACCGGCGTGGCTTCGATGATCGTCTCTCCGTCGATTTTGACGATGAGGCGAAACACGCCATGGGTGCTGGGGTGCTGGGGCCCCACATTCAGCAGGAGCTCGTCGGTGCGGATCATTGTTTCACCTCCTTATCCTTCGGCACGTAGTCCTTGCGCAGCGGATGGCCCACCCAGTCCTCGGGCAAAAGAATGCGCTTGAGATTCAGGTGTCCGACGAAGAGGACGCCGAACAGGTCGTAGGCTTCTCGTTCATGCCAATCAGCCGCCGGCCAAATCTTGGTTACCGAGGGCACCCGGGGGTTATCCCGGGGCACGGTTACACTGACGGCGAGCATGTGACGATGCTTGAAGGATTGCAGAAAGTAGTTGACCCGAAACTCTTCCCCCAGGTCGACGGCGTGCAGGTCGTTCAGATAATCGAAAGACCACGCCGGGGTGTTGCGCAGATACTGGGCGACCTCCAGCCATCGTTCCGGGACGACATCGAGCTTCGCCGCGCCAAACATGTGATCGGCCACCCGGGCGTCCTCCAGGGTGTGGGGCCCAAAAACGGTTTCCAGTTCCCGGGCCAAGGCTTCCCCCCAGTGGTCTTGGAGGGCTTGGGGATCATAGACCATCCTCGACCACGCTCCTTCCCGTGCGGGCTTCGTAACGAATTTTTTCCTGGAGTTTGTTAATTCCGTAAATGAGAGCGACGGGGCTGGGTGGACATCCTGGGATGTACACGTCCACCGGAACGATTTGGTCCACCCCGTTGACCACGCTATAAGAGCGCACGTAAGGACCGCCCGCCGTGGCGCAACTCCCCATGGCAATCACCCAGCGCGGCTCGGCCATTTGGTCGTACAGCCTGCGGAGCAGGGGTGCCATCTTCTTGGTGACGGTGCCGGAGACGATCATCAGATCGGCCTGCCGGGGCGAAGAACGAAAGAAGACGCCGAAACGGTCCGCATCGTAATGGGCCCCGCTGGTGGCCATCATCTCGATGGCACAACAGGCCAGGCCGAAGGTGAGGGGCCACATGGAATTCGATCGCGCCCAAGCTTTGACTTTCTCCAAAGTCGTCAACACGACGTTGCGCTCAAGCTCCTTCTCCTCCAGCTGTCCGACCCCTTCGAGGGGAAACCCTTTCACTTCCATTCCAGCACCTCCTGTCGCCATGCGTAGTACAAACCGAACACCAAGATAAAGAGAAAGATCCCCACTTCCGCCAGGGCGAAGGTGCCCAGGGCGTCATAGGCGACCGCCCAGGGATACAGGAAAAGCGTCTCGACATCGAACACCACGAACAAGAGGGCGAACAAATAATATTTCACGTGGAAGCGAACCCAACTGGTGCCGACGGTGAGGTTGCCGCTTTCGTAGGTCTCGCCCTTTTCGCGATAGGCGTGGTGCGGTCGCAATAGACGGCTCAGGGAAAAGGCGACGATGGGCAGACCGACGCCGATGGCGACGAAAAGTGCGATGAGAAGCACGCTGGTGACGTAGGACTGGGACATCGCCTCATCCTCCTGTGCTGGAAAATGCGCCTCCCGGCTCCATTCCCGGGGACTGGCTCCGCCTGGATCGGCCTCGGCTATGGAGATGCGAGGGACTGCTCGATTTGGGCGATTTTGCCCAAGCGCCGATCGTGGCGCCCCCCGCTGTAGGGCGTCGTGATAAAGAGGCGGACGATTTCCCGGGCAATGTCCGGGCCGATGAGTCGGCCGCCCAAGGCGAGGACGTTGGCGTCATTGTGCTCCCGGGCGGCCCGGGCGGTGAACAGGTCGTGCACCAGGGCGGCCCGGATGCCTTTGATTTTGTTGGCGGCGATGGACATCCCGATGCCCGTGCCGCAGATGAGGATCCCCCGATCCACTTCTCCCCGGGCCACCATCCTGGCGACGGGAAGGGCATAGTCCGGGTAATCGACAGATTTTCCATTCTGACAATCGGTGCAGCCCGTGTCGACGACCTCCACGCCAAGTTCGTCGACGAGCAGCGAATGGATGGACGTCTTTAAGGCAAATCCCGCATGGTCGGATCCGATGGCCACCCGCATCTCCATCACCTCCATCAATGAGTGTCCAGCGCAGGTTCCGGTGGTCGCCGTCCAGAAACTCCATATCCCGGCGCGCTCAGGAGGGCAAGGCCTCGATGGCGGCCAGGGAAGCATGGGCCAGATCCCCCATGAGAAACGGAAACACGCCCAGAAGGACGATCCCCAGGGACAGGGCGGCAATCGGCGCCATATCGGCAGACCGGGCGTCCTGTACGTGAGCAAGGGCATCGGGCAGCGGCCCGTGCATCGCCCGCATCACCGCCCGTAGAATATAGAGCGCACTGGTGACGATGGATAAGGCTCCAATTATTGCAAAGGGCCGAAAGGGGGTGGTGAACAACCCCAACAGTGCCAGCCACTCGCCCACGAACCCGGACAGGAGCGGCACGCCCAGGGAGGCCAAGGCGGCGAACATCAGGAAACCGGCCGTCCTGGGCATGCGCGCCCCGAGTCCACTCAGCCGATCCAGGGAGGAAGTGTGGGTTTCGGCGTAGGTCACCCCGGCCAGGAAAAAGAGAAGCGCCGAGATCAAACCGTGGGACACGAGTTGAAAAAGGGCGCCGAGCAAGCCGATCTGGTTAAGGGCGGCCAGGCCGAGCAGGACGATACCCATTTGACTGATACTGGAGTAAGCGATGATCCTTTTAAAATCGCGATCGACAAAGGCCAGGAGGGCGCCGTAAAACACATTGATCAGCCCCAGGGCCACCAGGAGCGGGGCGAGACGGGCAAAGGTTTCCGGGAAAAACCCGAGGGCAAACCGGATGAGCCCGTAGGCGCCCACTTTGAGCAAGACGCCGGAGAGCATCATCGACACCGGGGCCGATGCGACGGGATGAACATTTTTTACCCAGGTATGAAAAGGAAAGATCGGCAGCTTAATCCCGAAGGCCACCAGAAGACCGATGATGAGCCACATTTGCTCCCCGGGAGGTAAGGCCTGCCGCTCAAAAGCGGCCCGGATCTCCCGGATGTCCGAGGTTCCCGTTGCGAGAAAAAGGGCGACGAATACGATGAGCATCACCAGGGAACCGAGACCGTTGTACAGAAGCAGTTCGTAGGCCGCCCGCACCCTCCCCTCGCTTCCCCAAATCCCGACGAGGAAAAACAAGGCAATTAACGCCAATTCGAAAAATATAAAGAATAAAAGAAGGTTCTGGGCCGTCCAAATGCCGTTTACCCCGGCTTCGAGCAAGAGGAACCACAGGGTGTAGGCTTTGACCCGCTCCACCGTGCGCCAGGAGGCCACCATTGCCGCCGCCGCCACGAGGGTAGACATCGCCAAAAGGGGTAAGGACAATCCGTCGACCCCGAGGTCGTAGCCGACTCTCACCAGGGTGACCGACGGTCCGGACTGGAAAGGCTCCAGACCGGGCAGGGGAAAGGTAAACCATTGTCCGTGCTCGGTAAACTGCAGGGTTCCCGAACCGCGGTCAAACAGGAACCAGATCACAAGGGACAGTAGAAGCGCCAGGATAGACACCGCGATCCCGACAGCGCGAATCGCCGTGGTTTTTTCCCGGTGGATCCCGGCGACGATCAACATACCGAAAAAGGGCAGGGCGAGGAGGAGGGACAGGACGTGCGTCACCGCATTCACCCCCTTTCTTCGATGACGGCCCGTACCGCCTCGACGACATTTTCCACGGTAAACCCATAGTTCTCCACGACGATGTCGCCCGGGGCCGAGGCGCCAAAGGTATCGACGGACAGGATCCGCCCGCCTTTCCCCACGTATCGCTCCCACCCCAAAGACCGCCCCAACTCGATGGCCACCCGGGCCTCCAGGTGAGGGGGCAGGATCCGGTCTTTCTCCGCCTCGGTTTGCGCTTCGAAACGCTCCCAACTCGGCATGCTGACGACCCGGGTGGGAATGCCCGCCTCAGCGAGGGCTCGGTGGGCCGCCAGGGCGAGGTGGACTTCGGACCCGGTGGCGATCAAGATCGCTTGAGGATCGGGAGAGTCGGCCACGACGTAAGCACCCCGGGCCACTCCTTCGTAGATGTCGTTTTCGGTATCGTCCCCCCGGGGAAGAAGGGGCAGAGCCTGGCGGGTCAACACGATGGCCGTGGGCCCGCCGGCCCGGTCGAGGGCGTATCGGTATGCTGCGGCTGTCTCTCGGGCGTCGGCGGGGCGGAACACAGTCATTCCGGGGATCGCCCGTAGAGCGGCCAGGTGTTCCACGGGCTGGTGGGTGGGGCCGTCTTCTCCCACGGCCAGGCTGTCGTGGGTGAGGACGTAAACCACCCGCAGACCCATGAGGGCGGCGAGTCGCATCGCCGGGCGCATGTAATCGGAGAAGACCAAGAAGGTCGCTCCGAACACCCGAAGTCCTCCGTGGAGGGCCATGCCGTTTAGGATGGCCCCCATGGCGTGTTCCCGCACGCCGAACCAGATGTTTCGCCCGCTGTAGTCGGGCGGTCCAAACGCCGGCTCATCGGCAATGGCTGTCTTATTGGACGAGGCGAGATCCGCCGACCCCCCGATCCACCAGGGAACCACCCGGGCGATACCTTGGATCGCCCGGTGGGAGGCGTCCCGGGTGGCCATGGCCGGTCCGCCTTCGGGAAACCGGGGCAGGGCCTCCTCCCAACCCGAGGGGAGCCCTTCCCGCCAGGCGTCTTCGAATTGTTTGGCAAGATCTGGGTGTGCCTGGCGATAGGCGGCAAACATCTCCCGCCAGGCCGCGGACGCCTGGCTGCCCCGGTTCCGGACTTCGAGAAAATGATCCCGGACATCCTCAGGGATGTGAAATGGGGGAGAATCCCAGCCGTAGAACTCCTTGGTGCGCCGTAGTTCCTCCGGTCCGAGGGGAGCGCCGTGCACCCGGGATGTTCCCTGCAAGGTCGGGCTTCCGTAGCCGATCACCGTGCGCACTTCGATCAAGCTCGGCCGATCCGTCACAGCTTTCGCCGTCTCCAGCGCCCCCAGGATGGCGTCGACGTCGTTGCCGTTTTCGACGAGCAGGGTGTGCCACCCGTAAGCTTCGTAGCGAAGACGCACGTTTTCGGTAAAGGCCAGAGAGGTGCTTCCATCCAGGGAAATGCCGTTCGAATCGTAAAGCACGATTAATTTCCCGAGTTTGAGGTGGCCCGCCAGGGAGGAGGCCTCTTGGGACACGCCCTCCATCAGGTCCCCGTCGCTCGCCAACACGTAGGTGTGGTGGTCGACGATGGGAAATCCCGGCCGGTTTAACCGCGCGGCCAGATGGCGTTCAGCCATGGCCATCCCGACCGCCATGGCGATTCCCTGCCCCAGGGGACCGGTGGTGGCTTCGACCCCCGGGGTGTGACCGTACTCCGGGTGTCCGGGCGTTTGGCTTCCCCATTGGCGGAATTGCTTGAGCTCCTCCAGAGAGAGATCATAGCCCGTCAGGTGCAGCAAACTGTAGAGCAGGGCGGAGCCGTGCCCGGCGGAAAGGATGAAGCGGTCGCGATCGGGCCACTCCGGGTCGCCGGGGTCGTGGCGCAGGTGATGCACCCAGAGCGCGTAGGCCATCGGTGCGGCCCCCATGGGCAGGCCGGGGTGTCCCGAACGCGCAGTTTCGATCGCATCGATCGAAAGGACGCGCAGGGCGGATATCGCCTTTTGCTGGAGAGTTTTCGTCTCGATGGCGCTCATGCGCGCCCTCCCTCCTTATCACCGGGGATTTTGGATACCGAATCGGCGCGGGACTCGGGTTGTGGTGCCGAGTTGCCCGAGTCCCACGCCTGCCAAACGGATTACCGCGAACCCGTCGTCACGCGGTCCACGGGCATATCGGTGCGACTGGAGCTGTGACCCGGGTTTGTGCGGGCGCTGGGATCGATATACGTTTTTGCGTGGTTGACCGCGATCGTCGCCTCGCCAAAACCGGTGACGATCAATTTTACCTTGCCCGGGTAGGTATTGATGTCCCCCACAGCGAACACCCCGGGGATGTTGGTCTCCATCCGGCTATTGACGACGATTTCATTCCCCTCGATATTGAGTCCCCAGGTTTTCATGGGGCCAAGGGAGGCACTGAAGCCAAGGCCGCTGAGGATGACGTCCACGGCGATCTCCCGGGTTTCTTTTGTCCGGTTGTTGAGGAGCGTGGCTCCTTCCACCCGGTCTCCGCCGAGAATCGCCTGGAGCTCGGTGAACACGTGAACGTTGATCGAACTGTCATAGAGCCGCCTGACGCTGTGCTCATGGGCGCGGAACTGATCCCTCCGATGGATGAGGGTGACCTGCCGGGCCACGGGTTCGAGCATGAGCGCATAATCCACCGCCGAATCCCCGCCTCCGACCACCAGCACTCGCTTGTCGCGGTAGGCTTCGGTCTCCTTCATCAAATAGTCGATCCCCCGCCCTTCAAAATCCGCGGCTTCGGCGGCCGGCAGTTTGCGCGGCGTGAACATGCCGATCCCACCGCAGATGATGACCGCCTTGGCGGTGTGCACCCCTTGGGTCGTATGGAGGGCGAAGAGGCGCTCATCCAGTTTTTCGAGTTTCAGAACCTGTTCAGACAGGCGAATATCCGGTTCAAATTGCATCATTTGCGCTTTCAGGCGCTCGATCAGATCCCCGGCCCGGATTTTCGAAAACCCCGCCACATCGTAAATAAACTTTTCGGGGTATAAGGTCGTCAATTGGCCGCCCAACTGAGGCAGACTTTCGATGAGCCTGCAGGAAAGTCCGCGCATCCCGCAGTAGAATGCCGCAAACAATCCGCTCGGGCCGCCGCCGATCACAGCGACGTCGGTTTGTTCCGCGCCGTGGTGGATGTCCATTCCCATTCTCACCCTCCCGATCTTCGTCAGTTTAGGTGGCGCCGGCCTGGCTCTGCTGCAGGACCCGGCTCGCCGTGATGTCTTCTTCCTCGATGGTCATCAGGTCCTCGACCGAACAGGTGCAGGGCCGCGCGAAGAGGCGGTTGGCCTGGCGAAGCCGCGCCCGGTCGAGGGCGTTTCGCACGCTGCGGGCATTGGCAAAACGGGGCATCTGTTTTCGCCGTTCGATATAACTCCGCAATGCCCGATCCGCCGCGGGGCTGAGGCGATAACCCATGTCGGCCAGCATCAGCTTCGCAATGTCCATCAGTTCATCCAGGGTGTAATCGGGAAACTCAATGTGGTGTGCGATGCGCGAGCTCATGCCCGGGTTGGATTTAAAGAACTGCTCCATGCGGTCTTTGTACCCGGCCAGGATGACCACCACATCATCTCGCTGATTCTCCATCACCTGAAGCAGAATCTCGATCGCCTCTTGACCATAATCTCGCTCATTCTCCTGCCGATAGAGGTAATAAGCTTCGTCGATAAATAGCACACCGCCCATGGCCCGTTTGAGCACCTCTTTGGTTTTGGGCGCCGTGTGTCCAATGTACTGGCCGACCAGATCATCCCGGGTGACGGCCACCATATGGCCTTTGCGCACGTACCCGAGGCGGTGCAGGATATCGGCCATCCGCAGGGCGACGGTGGTCTTGCCCGTCCCCGGGTTCCCGGTGAAGGACATGTGCAAGGAGGGAGGAGGTGTTTTCAGTCCGACCTGTTTGCGCATGCGGTCCACCAGCAGGAGGGCGGCGATCTCGCGAATCTTCGTCTTGACGGGCCGCAGTCCGACCAACTCGCGGTCCAACTGATCGAGCACCTCATAGATGGCCGTTTCTTTTGCGATTTCGTGCAGATCGACCTGCAGGGATTCGGCCTCCGCCATTGTCCTTCCTCCTTCGCCGCGCCCTTCAGGAATCAAACCGAGCGTCTTTGGGCCGGTCCGTGGCATAACTGGTCAACGTGTAACGGATCTGGCGATCACTTTTTTCTTGGCGAATGACGTGGAATCCAGGGTCTTCTTTGGGACGTTGCACGATGAAAGAAAGCGCTGTCGTCTGCCGGCCGTAACTGCGATCGTAGGCGTTCAGCCGGATGTAGCAATTCGGATACGCGGTGCGGCAGGCCCGGAGTTCCGTCAGGACCGCCGCGGCGTCCTGGATGTCGAACATCGGCAGTCCCCACATATCCCAGTACACATTCCGCGGGTGCGGATCATCGGTGAATTCAATACTGATCGCCCAGCCATTTTGTATAGAATATTCGAGCTGTTTGGCGATTTCTTCATCGCTGAAGTCGGGTAAATAGGAAAATGTCCCCTGTGTCAGTCGGAAATGGCTCATTTCCCCGCCTCTCCTCTCCAAATGGTCATGTGACTTCGCGGGTCTCCCCGGTTTAGAACGTCGGGGTGGCGACGACGTCCGGAGTGTCGGTAGAGGCGTAGTTAAAAGTCACGTCTTTCCACACGTCCAATGCCGCCCGGAGCTCCGGAGACCATTTGGCCGCTTTCTCCAGAATTTCGGGTCCTTCCCGCAGGATATCCCGTCCTTCGTTCCGCGCCTGAATCATGGCTTCGATGGCCACCCGGTTGGCCGTGGCGCCGGCTGCGATGCCCATGGGGTGTCCGATGGTCCCGCCGCCGAACTGGAAAATGACATCTTCACCGAACAGGTCGATCAATTGATGCACCTGGCCGGCGTGGATTCCACCCGAAGCCACGGGCATGACCGCGGGCATCGAACCCCAGTCCTGCTCGAAAAAGAGCCCGAGCCGCGGATCGGCGTCGTATTTCATCCCGCGCAGGGTTTGATAATACCCCTTGGTGATGTTCGGATCTCCTTCCAATTTCCCAACCACGGTCCCGGCGTGGAGATGGTCGACCCCGGCGAGGCGCATCCATTTGGCGATCACCCGGAAGGACACCCCGTGGGTTTTCTGCCGGGTGAAGGTGCTGTGCCCCGCCCGGTGCAGGTGCAAAAGGACGCTGTTGCGCCTGGCCCACTTGGCCAGGGATTGGATCGCCGAGTAACCGACGGTCAGGTCGATCATCACGATGACGCTTCCCAGCTCCTTGGCGAATTCCGCCCGCTCGTAGATGTCCTCCATCGTCGCCCCGGTGACGTTTAAATAATGGCCCTTGATCTCGCCGGTTTCCGCCATCGCCCGGTGCACAGCTTCCATGGCGTACAAGAAGCGGTCCCGCCAGCGCATGAACGGCTGGGAGTTAATATTCTCGTCGTCTTTGACAAAATCGAGCCCGCCCCGCAGCGCCTCGTAGACGACGCGGCCGTAGTTGCGCGCCGACAACCCGAGCTTCGGCTTGGTCGTCGCTCCCAGGAGCGGGCGGCCGTACTTGTTGAGCATCTCCCGCTCCATGACGATCCCGTGGGCTGGCCCCTGGAAGGTCTTCACGTAGTGCAGCGGGATGCGCATATCCTCCAGCCGGAGGCTCTTGAGGGCCTTGAATCCGAAAACATTGCCGATGATCGACGATGCCAGGTTGGCAATGGAGCCTTCCTCGAACAGATCGATGTCGTAGGCGATATACGCGATGTACTGGTCGGTTCCGGGGACGGGATCGACACGGAACGCCTTCCCTTGGTAATGTTCGTACGTCGTCAGTCGATCGGTCCACACCACGGTCCAAGTGGCGGTCGAAGATTCTCCGGCCACCGCCGCCGCCGCTTCTTCCGGATCGATCCCCTCTTGGGGAACCACCCGGAATGCCGCGATGACGTCCGTATCTTTCACCTCGTAATCCGGCTGCCAATATCCCATTTCCTTATACGGAATGACCCCGGAGGCCCAGCGTTTTTTCGCATCCTGTTCCACGGTCGTTTTTCTCACCCCTTTATTGGTGTCCCCGGGACTTGCTCCCAGTGGAGGAGGAAGATCTGGATCGTTCTTTTGGCCCTCATTATAAAGAGAACCCTTTCCGTTGACTAATACCGATCTTTCTGGATATTGATAAGCGTCCGCTTATGCGTCCCCAGCTTCCACGGGTGTTGGCGTGCCCTTGGGGATTCCCGCGGCCGGGGAGTCCTGCTCGCCTCGATAGGGGGTAGGCTTGCTCGGCAGGTGATGGCGCCCGTGAATCTCTCGCACCGTCCGGGTCCAAGCCCGGGCGACGATGGTGTGGGTCAGAGCCGTCTCCCCGGGCAGAAAGCGCACGCCTTGCAGGAGGGCGCCATCGGTGATGCCCGTGGCCGCTAAGAGCGCATCTTCGCTCTTGACCAGATCCTCCAGCATCAACACCCGCGCCGGGTCCTGGATCCCCATGGATGCCATCCGGGCCAGCTCTTCCTCGTGTTGGGGCACCAGGCGGCCCTGGAAATCCCCGCCCAGGCATTTAAGCGCCACGGCGCTGATCACGCCTTCCGGCGCCCCGCCCCGGCCGAGGAGCATGTCGACCCCGGAGCGTTCGTCACAAGTGGCGAGGGCCGGGCTGACGTCGCCGTCCCGAATCAGGCGGGCCCGGGCGCCGAGGTTGCGGATCTCCTCCAGGATGTGCTCATTCCGCGGCCGATCGAGAAGAACCACCACCACATCTTCCACCCGCTTGTCGAGGGCTTTGGCCACGGCCCGGATATTGTCCCGGACGGGGGCGTCCAGGTGGACGTGGCCCCGGGCCCGGGGTCCAACGGCGATTTTGTCCATGTACATATCCGGGGCGTGAAGCAGTGCCCCTCGGGGTGCGGCCGCGATCACGGCGATCGCCCCGCCTTCCCCCCGGGCGAGGATGTTCGTTCCCTCCAAAGGGTCTACGGCGATGTCCACCCGGGGACCCGCGCCGCTGCCGACATGTTCGCCGATATAGAGCATCGGGGCCTCATCGAGTTCCCCTTCACCGATGACCACCGTGCCGTCGATGTCGATCTCCCGCAACACTTCCCGCATGGCTTTGGTCGCCGCATCGTCCGCATGCCACTTATCCCCCCGGCCGAGCCACCGCGCCGCGGCCAGGGCCGCCGCTTCGGTCACCCGGGCCATCTCCATGGTGAGCGCCCGCAACTGACCACTTTGCCACAAGGTGGCGTCTTCGGGTTTCGTCATGTCTGATCCCCCACCGGATAAGCGACTTTGTTCCGCAGTCCAACATACTCCATCAGGTCGACCATGCGATGGGCAAAGCCCATTTCGTTGTCATACCAGCCGAGGATTTTGACCGTGCGCTCGCCGATGAGCATGGTGGAAAGGGCATCGACGACGCAGGAGTGGACATCCCCGATATAGTCCGATGACACCAGCGGCTCGAAGGACACCTGGAGAATGCCCTGAAGGCGTCCCCGGGCGGCCTCGGTGAACACATGGTTGATCATTTCTTCGTCAGCCGGCTCTTGTAGGGTCGCGACCAAATCCACCAGGGATACGTTCGGGGTCGGTACCCGAATGGACACGCCATTTAACCGGCCGGCCAGCTCTGGGAAAATCTTTCCGATCGCCCGGGCGGCCCCGGTGGTGGTGGGCACGATGGACTGGCTGGCGGCCCGGGCCCGACGAAGGTCTTTGTGCGGGTTATCCAGGATGCGCTGGTCGCCCGTAAAGCTGTGCACCGTCGTCATGGCGCCTTCCACAATCCCGAAGGCATCCTGGAGAACGGCGATGATCGGGGCCAAGCAGTTGGTGGTGCAGGAAGAGCTGGAGATGATGTGGTGTTTTTCGGGATCATACAGTTCGTGATTGACGCCATAGACCACCATGAGATCGTCAGACTTGGCGGCGGTGGTGATGATCACTTTCCGTGCCCCGGCCTCCAGATGGGCCGCGGCCGCGTCCCGGGTGGTGAACTTGCCCGTCGCCTCCAGCACGATTTCGACGCCGAGCTCGCCCCAGGGCAGACGGAGCGGGTCGCGGTCGGACACGACGCGAATCCAGCGGCCGTTCAGGCGGATGCCGTCGCCGTCCGCCGCCACTTCCCCGGGAAACCGGCCGTGTACACTGTCGTATTTGATCAGATGGGCGAGGGTCGCCGGGTCGGTCGTCGCATTCACCGCTACGACGTCGAGCTCCGGCCGGGAGTCCAAGGCCCGGAGCACCAGTCGTCCGATCCTCCCCATCCCGGAGATCCCCACTCGGATGCTCATTCGCTTACCCTCCTGTCCTTTTGTGAGTCAGTTTTCGTGGGTCAATTCGCCCATGCTCCTTGGATGCCTTGCCGCCCGTAAGCCAGCTCCATGATCATGTTCGCAACGAGAAACTGGGTGACTCGAATGGGGTCGTAATCCCGCTCGTTCATCTTTTCCTTGAGATGGGCCGTGTCGCTGATCATCTCCATCAGCGCGCTCATGGAGGTCGGTGCGGTCTTGCCCTGGATATCGGCAACCTCCATCTCCTCGCCGACGATATTTTCGTAATAGTGTACCGCTTCGATCAATCCGAACCTGGAACCGAGGGAAAGCCATTTCACCAACCGCCGTTTGGGTCCGCGCAGGCGTTCGGCGATCTGGACTTTAATCGGCTCGGGGTTATCTTCCGTGGGAGCCCGGTCGTCATCCGGTACGTACTTAATGACCAGGTCGGCCCAGGCCTTCTGGGGTTCGATATACCGGACAACATCGGTTCTGCGCCGCTCGATTTCCGCCAGGACCTCCTCCTCGGTGTAACCCCGGGTTTCCCGGTCCCGGCGCACCTTCCAACGCACCCGCAACCGGGTGTCGGTGTCAAAATAGATTTTTAGATCCAGAGCTTCCCGCAGTTTTTCCAAGTAGAGGATGTGCAGCCCCTCCAAGAGGATGATGTCTGTGGGGGTGACATTCTCCGGTGGGGCGATGGTGCCCGTGCTGTGGTCATAAATCGGTTTTTGAATCGTCCGGCCCGCCTTCAGCTGCCAAACGTGGTCGACGAGCAGGCCGAGGTTGTTCGCCTTCCACGGGTGGAGGGCGGTGACGCCGATTTGATTGCGTTCCCGCCGATCCAAAGAATGGTAGTCGTCGATGGAGATGGTCATCACGCGGTCGGAACCGATCAACTCTCGCAACTCTCCGACAAAGGTGGATTTTCCCGCTCCGCTATCGCCGGCGATCCCGATGAGAATGGCCTTGGGTCTCCGCTGCATCGCCTCTCCCCCCTGACATCAAAAATTGTTCAGCCGCTGCGCCCTGGCCGCGGATCGGGAATGCGCGTCATCAATATCGATTGTGACTGCCGAACAGACGAATCTTTTTCCGCACGATCTCTTTCACGGCTTCCCTTGCTGGACCTAAATATTTGCGCGAGTCGTACAATTTAGGATCATTATCGAGCTTTTCGCGAACAATCCGGTTAAATTCCATCTGGGCCTCCGTGTTGACGTTGATCTTCGCCACTCCCAGAGAGATCGCCCGCCGGACATCGTCGTCGGGGACACCGGATCCTCCGTGTAGGACGATCGGTTTTCTCGTCTTTTCGAAAATGTTCTCAAGGCGCCCAAAATCGATCTCCGGTGCTGTCCGATACATGCCGTGGGCCGTCCCCAGGGCCGGGGCTAAGGCGTCAATCCCCGTCTCCTCCGCAAAGCGGATCGCATCGTCGACCCGGGCGAGCATCGCCTCCCGCTCGTCCACGGACACCTCGTCCTCCGTCCCGGCGATCTGCCCGAGCTCCCCTTCGACGTCCACGCCCGCGGCGTGGGCGGCGTCCACCACCCGGCGCGTTTCGGCGATATTCCGGTCCAGTTCGTGCTCGGAGCCGTCGTACATCACCGAATCAAACCCGCCCCGGATGGCCTGCTGGACCACTTCGAAATTCGGCCCGTGATCGAGGTGCAGGATGACCGGAACCCGGGCACGGAGTTTCGCCGCATCGGCCAGGGCGGTCAAATAGTGCAGGCCGATGTACTTCATCGAGCTGACGCTCACGCCGAGGATGACCGGGGATCGTTCTTCTTCGGCCACTTCGACGATGGCCTGGAGGTACTCCAGGCCGTTGAGGTTAAATTGGCCGACCGCGTATCCTTTGGCATTGGCGTCTTCGAGCACTTCCCGATACGATGCTTTGGGATGGACGTGCAAACGTGTTCGCCTCCTTCATCCGTCTGTGTTGGTATCGACTGTACCCAGGGGCCCACCCGCCGAGCCCGGTCCGGTGGGTCGCCCCGACCCCGGCGGGGCCGGTCCCTGCCGACTCCCGGCGGGTGTTCCACGTGGCGGTACAACCGAATTGCTACCATGATAGCAATCACTTTTTTAAGACGCCAATCGATCTTTTCGCATGCTACGATACGTGGTTGCTTATGTCTTCCTCGGATGGTAGAACTTCGTTACACAGGTCGGAATGGCCAATTTTATCCATACGGCGGCCAGGGTTATGAATTAAGCAGTAAATTACGGAAAATTTTTGCGAATGGGGAGAGGCTGCGTTCATCGGCATACACCACATACCATTTTCGCATGATCGGCAAATGGTCGACGGAGAGGACTGTGAGTTTTCCCACCTCCAGTTCCGTTCGCACCGCCGCCTCGGAGACGATGGAGAGCCCGAGTCCCGAAGCCACCGCCTCCTTGATGGCGGCGATACTCCCGAGCTCCATAGTGATACGGGGCGCCAGGCCGTGTTTGTCAAAGAACATCTCCACCGTGCTTCGGGTTCCCGAACCGCGCTCCCGCATGAGAAACGGTTCCTCCACGAGCCGATCCAGGGGAATGTTCGCCTCCCGGGTCAGGGGATGATCGGGTGGTGCGATGACGACCAGGGGGTTGTCTTTGAACGGATCGGCGTTCAGGTTGGCGGGTACCCTGGGATAGCCCATCACCGCGAGATCGACCTCCCGGCGAACCAGGCGTTGCAAGACCATACTGCGATTGCCGACATCGAGTTTGATGTTGACCCGCGGATACAGGTCGTGAAACTGGTGCAAAAAAGGGGGGACGACAAAGGCTCCGGCCGTCGTATCCGCGGCGATTTTCAGACTGCCGATATGATGGCTGCGGATGTCCCGCACCGTCTGATGGATGGCTTCGAGCTGCTTGAACAGCTGGTTGGCCGCGTCCTTCAGGTACAGACCGGCTTCGGTCAGGACGATTTTTTTCCCCGACTGCTCAAAGAGCTCGACGTCAAAATATTCTTCTAATAGTCGAATATGTTGGGAGACAGCGGGTTGGCTCAGGTACAGTTCGTCGGCCGCCCGGGAGAAACTCAGGTGTTTGGCGACCGTTTGAAAGACGTACAGTCTGCGAAGGTTGAGGTATTCCATCGGACATCACCGGTCACGCCCGGTCCTGCAAAACGGCGACGCCCGGGAGTATTTTTCCCTCCAGGAATTCGAGGGTGGCGCCTCCGCCTGTGGACAGGTGGGAAATCCGGCGGGCAAGTCCTGCACCCTCAATGGCGGCCAGGGAATCTCCGCCGCCGATCACCGATTCCGCTTCCGAATCGGCCACGGCCCGGGCCACGGCGTAGGTACCTTCGGCAAAGGGCGGGACTTCGAACACGCCCATGGGCCCGTTCCAGAGGATAAGCCTTGCACTCATCAGCTCCCGCCGGTAGTGTTCGACCGTTTTCGGTCCGATGTCCAGGGCCTGGGAACTACCCGGGATCGCGGAAATGTCGACGATCTCACGGGGTGCATCCGGTTCTGGCGCCGGCGCGGTGACGACATCCACGGGTAAACGAAGGTGGGTTCCGCGGGATTCGGCCTGCTCGATCAGCCGGCGGGCCACGTCGACTTGTTCAGGTTCGTAGAGGGATGCCCCGACGTCAAAGCCCTTGGCCGCGAGAAAGGTGTTGGCAAGGCCGCCGCCGAGCAGAAGCACGTCCACTTTCTGCAACAAGCTTTCGATGACGCCGATTTTGTCCTTGATTTTGGCCCCGCCGATGACGGCCACAAAGGGGCGCTCGGGGGCCGCGAGCACCCGGGACAGCACGGTGATCTCTTTGTCCATGAGGTACCCGGCGTAGGCGGGCAGATGTTCGGCCACTCCCACGGTGGAAGCGTGGGCGCGGTGCGCCGTTCCGAAGGCATCGCTCACGTAAAGTTCGGCGAGATCGGCCCAGGACCGGGCCAGTTCCGGGTCGTTGCGGGTTTCGCCCGGGTGAAACCGCACGTTCTCCAGCAGGAGGACCTCCCCCGGCTGCATGCGCTGGGCGAAGTCGGCGACCTCTGGCCCGGCGACTTGGCCCGGGAAGGCCACCGGGCGGCGGAGAAGCCGAGAGAGGTGGGCGGCGACCGGCGCAAGGCTGTACGCGGGGTCGGCCGTACCCTTGGGTCGGCCGAGGTGCGACGCGAGGATCAGTTTGGCCCCCCGTTGAATCAGGTCTTCAAGCGTCGGCAGACTGGCTCGGATCCGGGTATCGTCGGTGATCTGCCCGTCTTTCATCGGCACATTGTAGTCGACTCGAACGAACACCCGGCGATGGGTCACATCCACGTCGCGAATCGTGGCTTTCACAGGCGTACCTCCTTTGCGCGAAATGATCGTCGCATGGCGAACATGCACGATTATTTAATTCTTTTCACAAGTGAATCGAAAGTCAAGCGGGGGGATTGGCCCGATTGTTGAATATTTCGTGAACGGGCGGGTGTCAAAGGTTCATCGAACCCTCATTATCCCTTTGCGAATCTATAATCCAGGGATGATTTTTATTTAACATAGAAGTTGTACAATCCAAGAAAACAGAAGGGTTCGGACGTGGTTCGGAGGCCCTTGCGAACGGACAAGATGCCCTGAGAGACGGATTGCCCTTGAGTGTCAGATGGGGGAGGGCTGGGAGATGTTAAGGAGACTTGTTGCGCTGATGGCGTCAGTTTTCCTGGGGCTGGTGTGGGTCGTGGGCTGTGGGGGTTCCGGGGCGGGGTCCGGTTCAGCAGGGGCGCCGTTGCCCAGATCCGGCGGAAAAGCGGTGTTGTTGAACGGCGCCGGAGCCACGTTTCCGTATCCGCTGTACTCTCGTTGGATGGATGAGTACAGTCGCCTGACACCGAATGTCAGAATCAACTATCAATCCATTGGCAGCGGCGGGGGAATCGAGCAGATTAGCAAGAGAGTCATCGATTTTGGAGCCAGCGATGCGCCCTTGACGGACGAGATGCTCAAGAAGATGCCCGGGGAGATTTTACATATCCCGACGGTGCTGGGTGCTGTGTCCATCACCTACAATCTGCCCGGCATCAAGGACCCGGTCAAGTTCTCTCCGGACGTGCTGGCTGATATTTTCCTGGGACGGATCACCAAATGGGACGATCCTAGGATTGTGGCGCTCAATCCCGGTCTTAGGCTGCCGTCTAAGAGCATCGTCGTGGTGCACCGGAGCGACGGGAGCGGTACCACGAACATGTTTACGGACTATTTGAGCAAAATCAGCCCGGCCTGGAAAGAACAAGTGGGGATGGGGACGTCGGTGAACTGGCCGGTGGGGGTGGGGGCGAAGGGCAGTGAAGGGGTGTCTCGCCAGCTTCAGTCCACCACCGGAGCGATCGGTTATGTGGAGTTGTCCTACGCCTTGCTGAACAATCTGCCCTACGCCCTGATTCAGAATCGGGCCGGGAAGTTCGTGGCGCCAAGCCTTGAGACCACGACGGCGGCGGCGGCCGGGGCGGCGTCGAGCATGCCGGACGATCTGCGGGTCTCCATTGTGAACGCTCCGGGGGAGAACGCGTACCCCATCGCGGGGTTCACGTACATCTTGGTTTTCAAAGAGCAGGCGGACCCGGACAAGGGGCGGGCTTTGGCGAAGTTTTTGTGGTGGGCGGTCCACGACGGGGAGCGGATGGCGCCGCCCTTGGCCTACGGCCCCTTGCCTCCGGAAGTGCTGTCCAAGGTGGAGCAGAAGTTGAAGAGCATGACGGCGCAGGGGCAGCCCTTGCTCGCCGGGCCGTAAGAGGGCCGGGGCGGAGCTTGGGCCCCGCGCTGGTGAAAGGGGGAGGGCGCGATTCACGAGCAGTGCGATCGATGGTTTTGGAGAATCACGGCGGGGGCGGCCCTCGGGCTGATCGTGTTGGTGGTGCTAATGGCTCTGCTCATCTGGCGCTCGGCGGAGCCGTCGGTACAGACCTTTGGAGCCTCTTTTTTGATCGGCCGAGAGTGGGATCCGGTTCACCACCGATTCGGGGCCATGCCCTATATCTACGGCACCTTGGTTTCTACGCTCCTGGCCCTGTTCATCGCCGGGCCGACCAGTCTGGGGGCAGCGATCTACATCTCGGAGTTCGCGCCCCGCAGGCTGAGGACGGCCCTGGGGTTTTTGGTCGACCTGTTGGCGGCCGTCCCCGGGGTCATCTACGGCCTGTGGGGGAGCTTCATTTTGGCTCCCTGGCTGGGGAGTTACGTGGAACCTGCTCTCAAACAGGGCTTGGGGTTTCTGCCATTTTTTCAAGGGCCGACGATGGGCATCGGGATGCTCGCCGCCGGGGTGATCCTGGCGATCATGATTTCCCCGGTGATTACCGCGGTGTGTCGGGAGGTCCTGGAGGTGGTGCCGGCGGGGCAGCGGGAGGCGATGATCGCCCTCGGGGCGACGCCCTGGGAGGTGGTTCGCCGGGCGGTGCTTCCCTATGCCCGAACGGGCATCGTCGGAGCTTTTACCCTGGGTCTTGGTAAAGCCATCGGGGAGACGATGGCGGTGACCATGGTGATCGGAAATCGACCGGATATCGCATGGTCGCTGTTCGCCCCGGCCCACACCATGACCAGCGTGATCATTAACGAGTTTGCCGAGGCGGTGGATCCGCTGCATCTGGCGGCGCTGATTCACATCGCCCTCGTCCTGTTTCTGGTGACGCTCTTTATCAACATGCTGGCGCGTCTTCTCATCTATCAAATCAGCCGGAGGGTCAAACAATGGAGCCTGTAGATCCATGGGCTGGCCCGGCGGTGCGGGAGACCCCCCGGATCCAGGTCTCGGCGGACGCCCGGCGCCAGGCGTGCAGCCGGCTCATGACCGGCCTCAGCCTGGCCGCCACCTTAGTTCTCCTCGCCGTGTTGCTGATCGTGATGGGCTACATTCTCCTGAAGGGCGTCCCGGGGCTGAGCGTGCATTTTTTCACCCGACTGCCGGCGCCCGTGGGGATGTCCGGGGGCGGGGTGTACCACGCCATTACCGGCAGCCTGGTCTTGGTGGGTCTGGCCTGCGCCATCGCCGTGCCCTGGGGGGTGGCGGTGGGGATTTTTCTCTCGGAGTTCGGCCGGCGGGGGAGACTCGGTCAAATCGTTCGGTTCACCGCCGACGTGCTGAGCGGCATGCCTTCGATTACCGCCGGGATTTTTATCTACACCCTGGTGGTCGTGAAGATGGAGACGTTTTCCGCTCTGGCCGGGGGATTGGCGTTGGCCATCGTGATGCTTCCGGTGGTGGCGCGCAACACCGAAGAGATGCTGCGCCTGGTGCCTGAGGGACAGCGGGAGGCGACCATGGCCTTGGGGATCCCCTATTGGCGCACGGTGCTTTGGGTGGTGCTCCCTTCGGCAGGGCGGGGGGTGGGCATTGGGATTACCCTGGCCGTGGCGGGGATTGCCGGGGACCCCGTTCCTCTCTTTTTCACGGCGCTGAACAATAACTATTTTTCCCTGGACCTCACGCAACCGATCTCCTCCCTGCCCATGGAAATCTTCCGGTATGCAGCGGCGCCTTTTGCGGCGTGGCACCGGCTGGCGTGGACCGGGGCGCTGGTCCTCATCGTGATCATCGTCTTGCCGATGCTCCTGGTGCGCCTCCTGCTCCCGGGGTATAGAATCAGGAGGTGACGGGCCGATGGCCGTGGCATTTCAACCGGCTCCCTCGAAGCTGCGGGTCGAGGGGCTCCAGGCGTGGTATGATGACCACCAGGTGTTAAAAGGTATTTATCTTTCTGTCAGGATTCATTCCATTACGGCGGTGATCGGGCCTTCGGGGTGCGGGAAATCGACGTTCATTCGGTGTTTGAATCGCATGCATGAAGTGGTACCCGGCGCCCGGGTGTCTGGAAATGTGTACATCGACGGTGAGGATATTTATCAAAATCTGAGTCCCGCCCAGGTGCGCAGGCGGGTGGGAATGGTGTTTCAGACGCCGAACATTTTTCCCACCCTATCGATTTTTCAAAATGTGGTAGCCGGGCTATACCTGAACGGGGTTCGAAATCGCAGGCTCCTGGAGGAGAAGGCGGAATCGTGCCTGCGCCAGGTGGGGCTATGGGATGAGGTGAAAGATCGGCTGCACGATCTGGCCGGGGGGCTTTCCAGCGGGCAGTTGCAGCGGGTGTGCATCGCCCGGGCGCTGGCGGTGGAGCCGGAGGTCCTGTTGATGGACGAGCCGAGTTCCGCCCTGGATCCCATCACCACGATCCGCATCGAGGGGTTGATGCGGGAGTTAAAGGAGAAGTACACGATTGTGCTCGTCACCCACAATATGCAGCAGGCGGCGAGGGTCTCGGATTATACGGCCTTTTTGTATCAAGGGGAGTTGATCGAATACGGATCGACGCCCGAGGTGTTCATCCGGCCCCGAGATCGGCGGACGGAGAACTACATCACCGGGCGGGGGGACGGCGGAGCGCCGTAGGGCGAAGCGCGGCGTCCTAACTCGGCCGGTGGCGGCGCTCTTTCACGAAGACACTTCCCTCCATGGATTTGGCGTATTTTTTCAACCCCGCGGCGATCCGGGATAACTCCTCCGGGCTCTGGTAGTGGCCGGGGTGGCAATCGATGAGCGCCAAGGAGACGGTCATGAGGGGCAGGCGAACGGGCCGGTCCTGGCGGTCCCGGGAGTCGATGTAGCCCCGCTTCCGGTCTTCGGGGTCGTACAGTTCCGGCACCCTCTCGTCAAAGGCTTCGATGACGCCCCGGCAGATCGCCTCAGACACCTCCGGGCGGGTGACCACAATAAAATCATCGCCGCCGATGTGCCCCACCAGGTCGTCGGGCCGGCCCAAACGGCTGACCTGCTCGGTGAGAATCGATGCTGTCATTTTGATGGCCTGATCCCCCCGCTCAAAGCCGTAGCGGTCGTTGAACCCCTTAAAATGATCCAGGTCGGTGTAAATGACGCTAAAGGGCTGTCCGCCGCCGAGCCGGCTTAGAAGCTCTTCTTCGATGAGGCGGTTGCCCGGGAGGCCGGTGAGGGGGTTGGCGAAACGGGCCGCCTCCACCTGGATGCCGGTGATGGCGTCCAGAAGCTGACGCACCGACACCAGGCCGTGGTAAATCCCATTTTTCGTCACGATGATCGAATCGTAGACCTTGTGGTCCGGCCGGGCCATCGCTAGCTGGCTGACCACCTCCACCGGGGTGTCGTTTTCCACGATGAGAGCCTGGGGATCCATGACGAGGTAGATGGGCCGCTCGGTGTAAACGGCAAAACCGAACTGGGTGCCCAGTTGGTTGAACAGCTTGTCCCGCATGATGAGTCCCGCGGGCCGGTGATCGTCTCCCAACACGGCAACCCCCTCCACCTGGGGGTGTCCGGTGAAAAAATCCACAACATCTTTGGTGACGGTATGTATGTTCATAGTGGTCACCCCTTGGCTGATGCCCCCGACGGGAACGATGCGGCCAAGTCGGGAGTTTCGGTCCCGGACGGATTGTGTATCGTTTTCTTTCATCAGTCGGGCGGCCGCCGCATCGACGGGGGGCGGGGGATAAGCCGGGAGGGCGAGGAAGAACCCCTGGCCAAAAGGCACTCCCAGCCCCTGTAGGGTAGCCAATTCGGCGGCGGTTTCGATCCCTTCGGCGATGATGCGGCCGCCGGTTTTTTCGCCAAAGGTGAGAAAGGTCTCCACCAGGATGCGCTTGGTGGCGTTCTGATCAATGTCCCGGATCAGGGATTGGTCGATTTTGATGAAATCCGGCTGCAGTTCGGCCACAGCCTGAAGGCTCGAATATCCCGCCCCGGCGTCGTCCACCGCCACCTTGAACCCATGCTGGCGATAGTATTCCAGAGATTTGCGAAAGCTCCGAAAATCCTCGATGCCCGTTCGTTCGGTGATTTCGAATACGACGCGATCCGGAGTGGCCCCGAGTTCGTGCAGGTGGTCACGGATTTCGTCGGCGCGGAAGGTCGGGTCATGGACCACTTTGGGGTTGATATTGAGGAACAACATGGAGCCGGAAAGCTCGTTCAGCCCGGCCAGGGCCTTCTTTCGGGCGATCCGCTCCAGGGCGTAGAGGTGATTCGTCTTTTCCGCATAGCCGAACAGGTTGAGGGGGGAGGTGAAAAAGGAGTTCTCCGGTCCCCGGCAGAGAGCCTCATACCCGATGATTCGCCCCGAGTCCATTCGAAGGATGGGCTGGTACACCATGTGGATCGCCTCGTTCAGCAGCAGGTCGGTAAAATCCCGGCGCCTTTCCATTTCTAAGGCGTCCACCTGGTTTTTGGCGACGAGCACTGCCTCTTTATAAGCCTTGTACAGGGCCCGCTCGGCGTTCCCCCGGGTGTCGTCGTCTGGTTCGATGAGACTGAAGCCCACATGAAAATTCAAGCCGGTGGGAATGAGGTGCTTGCACCGGGCGCTCAGTTCAGTGCCCAGCCTTTCTCTGAGTTGCTCCGCCGTCCGGGAGAGTTCCGGTCCCGAGGGCGGCGGTGAGTTTGTCGCGTGAAAATAGACGACCAAATCGTCCCCCCGCCGGCTGATTTCGAGTACCCGGTGGGGAGCCAGAAGCTCCTCCACCCGCTCGTTGATCAACTCGTCGAGGGCGGTGAGCACCTGTCGGCAGTAGAGGGTGCCATAGATCTGTTCGGTGAGTTCAAAATCCACGAGGTCAAAGTATATCATGCCGATCCACCGGCCTTCACGGAGCAACTCCGGGATCCGGGGATCTGTGGCCGCGTCTTTCGAATTGAGGGGCACATGGAGCTTCCTTGCCCATCGGGACAATTTTGCACCCAGATTGCTCATGTCCACTCCCCCCGATATTCTCATGATAAAATAAGCATAGCATAGGTTTTGTTAAGATTGAGTGGTGGCTGTTTAAAAATTCGGCAATGGGAGAGGAGGGGGCCGGAGCCCCGGCCGATGGCCTCGGCCAGAGGCCCAGGCGGGTGGCCCCACCCGCTCACGAGGGCCGGCTTCCCGGCGCGAGGGGGACTGGGGTTTCGGCGCCGGGGTTGCCCATGAGCTCCAGGGCGAAGAGGTGGCCGCTCTCGTCGTATACCGCATTGGCCAGCCAAAAATGTTTTAAAGGAACACAATGATACCGCGTGGAGACCCGAACCGGTTCCCGGCCAGGATCGAACTGAATTGAGTAGGCATCCACCGAGGCGTCGTAGGACACGCGGAGTCGGCCGATCCGAAAGCGCCGTACGGCGAATTTCCCCGGCAGGCGGCGGGCGGTGGCCCGGGATACTTGGAACATGACATCCCGCAGGGCCTTCTCCAGTTCGGCATCCGATCCGGCCCGGTCCAAAATTCGAGCCACCCGCCGGAAGGTGTCCGACTTCAGGTGATGACGATGGACAATGAACACGGGAATCGACTCCTTTCCACACGAGCTGCTAGCCCCATCAAACGGCGGAGCTGGCCCCGGACAGACAAAGTGCCGCTCCGGCGATGGCAGGTGAACGGGCTGCCCTGGATGTCCCCCATCATTCAGTGTATCAAGAGGACGCTGAACCCTGCTTGTCAGCGAATAAAGATTCGCAGAAGATTTTTTGGGGGCGTGGACTTGGGGGAAGATAGCGGAGCAGGTAAAACTGGGCTCAGGGGCATGCCGCGGAAATTCAGATGACGGTATATCCTAGGGAAAAATTACACGTTATACTAAAGGAAAACCCCCAGTTTCTCCGGGGCGTCGTCTGTTGTCGCCGTCTGCGGGGCACCGGGAAGAACGGCGGTACGTTTAAAAGGGGGCTTATGCATGGTATCGGTCTTGGACACCTGTCGGCCGCGGCCGGAACTTCTTGCAGGTTCTTTCAATCCCGAGGTGTTTACCGCATCCCTCAGTCCCATCATGGCCTATTATCACGAAGGCCGGGAGACGATCGATCCTCTGTACACCCATGCGGAACTTTTCTTCCGGGAGGCCACCTATCCCACCCAAGGGCTGCGCCAGGCCCTGACAGAGATTTTTAGCCGCATCGCCGGCGACCGCATGGCCCCGGCCATTCATCGGCTCGAAACCGCCTTTGGCGGCGGCAAAACCCATACCCTCATTGCGTGTGCGCACATTGCCTTCAGAGGCACGGAGCTCAAAGAAGCAGTGCAGGGCATTCTGGATCCAGGACTCCTGCCCGAGCCGGGAACGGTGGCGGTGGTGGGGGTGGCCGGGGACGAGATTCCCGTCCACCGGCCCAAAGGCGATGATCTGGTTCCCTACACATTGTGGGGGGAGATCGCGTATCAAATCGGGGGTCCGGCCCTCTACGAAGAAGTGGAGGAAGAGGCCGGTTCCTACGCGGCACCCGGTCGTACATATTTTGAAAGAGTATTTGGCGGGCGCAAAGCGCTCATCATGTTGGACGAGCTTGCCCAGTATGCGGCCAGGCTGGAGGCGGCTCGGCCGGACGCCTCGGGTCAACTGGCGGCCTTTCTGATGTCTTTGCACGGATATGCCCGGAACCACTCCGGGATCTCCATTGTCCTTACCCTGGCCAGCGCGGCGGATGCTTTCGCCAGGCAGACGGCGCGCTTGGCGCAATTGGTGGGTCAAGTTCGGGGCGAAGAGATCAGTGAGGACGATGCCCTGAGCCTGGGGGAGCAGGCGGTTCGGGGAGTCGCCAGCGTCGTGGCCCGGGATGCCGTGCAGATCACCCCGGTGATGGCTGCGGAGATCTCCTCGGTGTTTGCCAAGCGGCTTTTTGTGTCCATCGACCGCCAGGCGGCGGAGTCGGTGGCGGACGAGTATATGCACATGTATCGGCGAAACTCGAGCTACCTCCCGGACGAGGCCATTCACGACGGGTTTCGCGCCAGGATGGTGGCCCATTACCCTTTTCACCCCACCCTGGTGGACTTCTTGAACAAGAAACTCGCCAGTGCCGAGCATTTCCAAGGAACCCGGGGCGTGTTGCGGGTATTGTCTCTCGTGGTGCGCAGTTTGTGGATGAATCACCAAGCGGTACCAATGATCCACACATGTCACTTGGACATGCGCTCCGATCGGGTGGTCAACGAAATTCTTGGGCGTACCGGCAGTTCGGACCTCCTCTACATCCTTAATACCGATGTCGGCAGCGTGGACACCCAGTCGTTAGAAGGCGGGATGAGCAACGCCCAATTGGCCGACCGGCGCAACCCGCATCCGGAGGGCTATCCACTGTACGAATACACTTGGAAAACGGTGTTCCTGCACAGCCTGGTGGGTCGAAACGAGGGCCTGAATTCCAGGATCTTCGGAATCACAGAGCCCGAGGCCCTGTTTGACGTGTCGTTTCCGGGGCTGACTCCTCCTCAGGTGCGGACGGCGCTGGAAGAGATCCAAGAAAGCGCCTTTTATCTCCGCTTTGAGCAGGGACGGTATTATGCCAGCGAGGAGCCGACGATCAACAGCGTCCTGGCGCGGATTCGGCGGACGGTACAGGCCAGACAGGTGGAGGATCTGCTCCACGACACAGTGCGAAAGATCATCGGCGGTCATTCGCCCTTGTTCCAAATTCAGCACGATGTGTCCCTGCCAGAGGACCTGCCGGACGGCAAAGGCCGGCCGATGCTCGGGGTGGTGTCCCTGACGGCGGAGAGCGTGGACCTTCTTGCCATGGTGACCACGGCAGGAGCGCACCGGCCCCGGGAACAACAGAATCTCATCTTTTTGTTGGTACCTGAAACGGTAGCTGTGCTCCATGAAAGCGAGCAACAGAATCTGTTTCCCACCCGGGGTGCGGAGACGCGTCAACACCTTGAGACCCTGGCCCGGCAACTGAAGGCGATGCAGATTCTGGCGGACAAGCCCCAGAGTTACGGCGTCAATCCCAGGCGCCTCGATGAGTCCGATTTTAAAAAGCGTCGCGCAGAACGGGAACAAGCTCTACAAGCGGCGGTGTCGGGCGCATATACCCGCCTGTATTACAGCGATACCCTTACTGGGAAGATCATTTGTCACGACATTAAGACGGCGGGGGGAGAAAAGGGCTTCCCCTTCCTTGAAGAGATTCGGAAGATCCTGGTGGACGCAATGAAGCTCATCACTGAGGACAGGTTGGACTCGACAGACTTGTTGCCTCAGTTTCGCCCTTTATTTTTCGAGCATGGCGACACAGTGTCCGTCTCTGATCTGCGGCGCAACTTCCAGTGTTTGCGGGGGTGGCCAATTCTTGAAAACTCCGGGATGGTGGATCAGATCGTCCGTCTGGGGGTTCAGACTGGCCAGTGGTGTCTGTACCGGATGGGGGCGCAGGAGGCCGAGCGGCCGGAAGAGTTCTATGATCAGGATGTGGATATGCCCTTGGGGCTGGACCTCCGGGAGCCGGGCTATGCGCTTGTGACGTTGCAGGGGGCCAGACAACGGGGCTGGAAAGGTGAGAGGCCGATCGACCCTGTGGATTTGCGCCGGGAAGTTCGCAAACTGGTGGAAGACCAGGGTTCCGTTACGGTGGCCGACCTCCAAAACCGCCACGGAGATCAGACGGACATCCTTTCGCACGGTGATTTTCCCCAGGTCCTCGCGGATCTTGTCCGAGAGAGAGCGGTGTTCATTGTTCACGTCTCCCCGGTGCCGGGCGGAAAAGCGGAAGTGATCCCCCCGGAACGAGCGATCTATTATGAACTCCAGCCATCCGACGAGCTGGTCTCCAGGTCTGAAGTGTTACGGCGGGGGCTGATTGAAACCCCACCCCAGGAGTTTACGCTGGACGGGAGGGAAGGGGCGGACCGGTTTCTCCCATTGTTGAGACGGCTGGGCAGTTTGTTCAATAAAGGGGCCAAAACCACTTTGGATGAGCTTGACATCACAGGTTTGGAGTTGCCCCACGGAGGCCGCCTGCGTTTAGAGTTGACGAACGCCGGTCCCGAAGACATGCGGGAACTGGGCGAGTTGTTTGAGGTGTTGGCCGGTGTCGCGAACGACGGTGCGGGCACGGCGGTGTACCTGAAGGTGCGGCGGCCGGACGAGGAGTGTCCCTTTTTGCAAGAGCTGAAGCGTTCATGATGAGAGGCGAGTCGATGTCATCTCGAAAATCTGACGACAAGACTGCGGTGCAGGCGGATTATACCGGCCGGGTGCTCCCCCTCGTGCCTCAGTCACCCTGGGTGCTGCGGGTGACGGAGCACAAGGACAAGCCCGTGCCCGTCCTGGTGGTCAAAGAGAGGGTGCGGGTGTGGAGCGGTGGGCAAGATGGGGCTTCGGCCACCTATCACTATGTGCTGAAAGAGCGGGGGTTGATCTACGGCCAGCCGCTTCGCCGCATCCTTCCGGTTGTTCGGGAGATCCTCGTCAAGGTGTGTGACGCCTCGGGGATTCCCCTGGAATTGCACCGGTATCTCGGGAATGGGCGGATTTGGTTTCGGGGAAATCTTCCCCTCGATTCCGAAGCCGGGGAAAAATTAGCTCTCATTTTTAAACTGCAGGAGCGGGTGTCGGATATGGACCGGGTGGAGTTGATCGCCTGGCGGGTGGAGCGGTTCACCCGTGAGGAGGCGGCGTACTGGCTCACCCGGGCCACCCAGTTCGGTGAAGGGCCGAACAGGTGGGCCTTGGCGGGTATGCGCATCATGCTCGGGGGACAGCCGGGGGATAAAGGTATCCAGTCCATGTTGCAGCAACTGCGAAGATGAGGCAAAGAGAGGTTATCGGTTGTGGCGAAGGTTGTGACGGGTACGGATCGGCGATTGATCGAAGCGGGTTTTCCGTGCCATCAGGTGGGGGCGGAGACCCAGAGGGAGCGCGATACAGGGAAAGCACCGCCCACCCACCGACTCCACGTCTGGTGGGCGAGGCGGCCCCTCACTCCGAGCCGGGCGGCGATTCTGGCGTCTTTGTTGCCGGCGGGCACCGATCCGGACTGGTTCTTGCGCCAGCTCGGGATCGAGAAGGTGCAGGCGATGGTCAACGGGGAGCCGTGGACGCTCACGGGACCATTGCGGGAGCAGGTACAGCGCGAGGGTTTGGAGGAATGGTTGGTCATAGACGATAAAGTCATGAAAGCTCTTGAGGCGGAGGAAAAGCGGCGGGAGAAGAATCGGCGAGTAATCCAGAAACTTTCCTCCGCTGACCCACAGCTTGCCAATCACCCTGTTGTCCTTCGCTGGGAGAGAGAATCTCAGCCTCTGCCAAAACCTTGGCTTCTGGGCGGGCGCCTGCCCGTGAGGCGAGTGGCGGCTGATCCTGCTCATGTTAACGAGCGTATAGAGTTTCGAAAGTCAGACCGAGTCAGAAAAGTCCTTGGTCCAGATTTTAGCTGGGATAAAGAAGATCTCTATGGATATGAACGGGCTTATGGTTCTCATCCAGTGCCTGTGCAGGAAGGTTTAACAGTCTTTGATCCGACAGCTGGGGGAGGGTCGATTCCTTTTGAAGCATTAAGGCTCGGGACCAAGGTAATTGTAAATGACCTAAATCCGGTGGCTTGTGTTATTCTTAACGCAACTCTTGATTATCCTGTCCGATACGGCCCAGACCTTGCAACCGATGTAGAAAAATGGGGAAATCTCCTGGTCAGGACACTCGACGACAAACTAGGGCGGGTCTTTCCTGATCATTCGCCCTTACCCGAGTACGAGCGGATGCTATTGCAGAACCACCTTAAAGGGTCTGTGGAGCAACAGTGGGAATTTGATAGAGACGAGGTTGTCGATTACTTGTATTGCCGCCAAGTAACCTGCCCGCATTGCGGCGGGGAGGCACCGCTGCTCAACACCTGCTGGCTGTCGAAGGAGGGCGAGAA
>NZ_JAILZZ010000123.1:0-1134 GCF_023512215.1 Kyrpidia sp.
AGATCCTGACCCACCAGACAGATGGGATCGCAACCCATTTGAACCAGCACATCGAACAGGGTGGTGGCCACGGAACCACCGGTTCGAACCAAAGGTTCTCCGACCTTTGATGCCCATTCTTCGGCTGGTGGATAGTCCTTTTGGTAGACGATAAACCGCGGCCCCCCGTACCCCTCCGGTACGCCTGGATAAACGGTGCTGAGAACAAACATGGGGATGTCCGGCGGAGCTTGCTCCACCTGTCCGATCACTTTCGGTTGGGGATCGGTGATCATGAAGAAGTCCGGCACCACGCCGCGCTGACGCAGCGGCCCCAACGCCGTGCCGACACACCCAATCAAGCAGTGCTTCCTCGCCTCCTGCAACAAGTCCACATTTTTGACCAGAGACGGACCGGCGGAAACCAGGACGGCGGGCACGTCGGGGAACTGCCCGATAAACCGGCCTATGCCCGACAACCCCAGGCGAACATTGGCGGCAAAATTGTCTTCCATCAAGGGACGGAAAGCGATCACACTTTTAAGGTGGGCCAGGAGCCCTTCCAAGGCCAGGCGAAACCCATCCAAGTGGTTCGGGATCACGCGAAGGGACGGTTCATGAATGATCCATGCCGGCGCGACCGCCTCCCACTCGGCCGCCCGTTCCGCCAGCCGGGCCGGACGGTCTGTTACCGTGAATCGCACCCTATCGTCGCCGATCAGGTCTGTAAAATCGTCGTGTTTTAAGATCTGCTTGAAGAGAGACACATTCGTCTCTACGACATCCACTTCGACTTCCTCTGCGGGCAACAGTTCCAGCAAGGCGCGAATATGATGACCGCAGCCAAATCCGTACACAACGATTCTGGACGAAAGCTCTTGACTCCCGAGCTGAGCGGCCACCATTCGTTTCGCCTCGGCAAGAGGATCGTACCGGCTGTGGAATAGGAACTCGGCAGTATCCGCGAAAACCTTGCACGTCATTGCGCCGTTTTTCGCCGCCAAAAATTGAACGCGGCCCGGCTCCTCGTCCAATTCCGGGGAATCCAGAACGTGGCAGGACCGGGCCGCCAGATGCAGCAGATTGTTCTCAAGAAACATGATTTGCTGTCGTCTCCTGCAAAAAAGTAAGATAGTTCTCCAAAAGAGGTTTAAG
>NZ_JAILZZ010000080.1:0-7151 GCF_023512215.1 Kyrpidia sp.
GCCTTCATTTGACAATGTGGAGTCCTTCATGGTACACTGTCCTCGAGAAAGAGGTGGTGCGGGTGGCGGCGAAGAATGCGCTTTTGGAGATTAAGCGCAGCCTCGATAGCTACGTGGGGGAGAAGATCCTGATCCGGGCCAATAACGGACGACGCAAGATGATCGAGCGGACAGGCATCCTCGAAGAGACCTATCCGTCTGTTTTTGTGATCAAGTTGGATCAGTCGGACCACTCGTTCAAACGCGTTTCGTACAGCTACGCCGACATTCTGACGGAGACGGTGGAGTTGATGATCATGCGGGACGATGAGCCCGTGCGGGTGTGTATTGAACGGTAGCACCGGCCACCCACCTTGAACGGGAGGCAACGATGGGCCGCAAGGATGCGGCCCTTTTAGTATTTTTGAGGCGCATGTTCGGAATCGCGCCGGGGATACTGAGGATGGACGCCAAAAAAGACTCCCAGAGTCATTGACAGGAGGGGATCGGCTCGTGCCGAGACGGCGTGGCGTAATGTCCGAGGAATTTAAGGTCGAGTTGGCAAAGGACCTCGGATTCTACGACACCGTGCAGCGGGAAGGCTGGGGTGGCATTCGCACCCGGGATGCCGGGAATATGGTGCGCAGAGCCATCGAGATCGCCGAGAAAGCGTTGCGGGAGCGCCACGACACCGACCTGTAAGGCGGCCGGCCAGGGGGCATCCCCTGGCTTTTTTTGTAAGGAGGGGGCAATGGGTGCGACCGACGCCGGGGCCTCTGGTGATCATCGGCGGGGCTGAAGACAAACAAAGGGACTGCGTCATCCTGCGGGAACTGGTTCGTCTGGCCGGAGGGGAACAGGCGCGCATCGTCGTGATCACCTCAGCGACGGAATTTCCCATTGAGGTGGGTAACGAGTACGTGCAAGTCTTGACGCGCTTGGGGGCTGAGGAGGTCCATCCTCTCCACATTGTAAAGCGGGAGGACGCGAACGCCCCTTTCGCCGTGCGATTGGTGGAACGGGCGAGTTGTGTATTTTTTACAGGCGGTGAACAGGGGCGCATTACCCGTTTATTGGGCGGTACACAGTTGGATGCTGCGCTCCATCGGCGGCACGGGGACGGGTTGGTCTTGGCCGGGACCAGCGCCGGCGCTTCCGTGATGTCCAGCACGATGATTGTCGAAGGGGAGGCAGAAACAAGTCCTCGTCCGGGAATTGTTCACATGGAGCCGGGCATGGAGTTTTTGAATGGCGTGGTGATTGATCAGCACTTCGCCCAGCGGGGTCGGCTCGGGCGACTGTTGTCGGCGGTGACCAAGTATCCTCATCATCTCGGGATGGGGATCGATGAAAACACGGCGGTGGTCGTTTCAGGGGCAGAATGCCGCGTAATTGGCTCCGGAGCGGTGAGCATCGTGGACGCCAGTGCCCTCACCTACGCGAACGTCGAGTCTGCCGACCGGGGGGAGCCCCTGGCCCTCTGTGGCATTCGGTTGCACGTACTGCCCGCGGGCCATCGATTCGATCTTCGGGACCGCCGGCCGATTCTGGAAGATGCTGAACCTCACCGAGGAGATGAGGAGTTGACATCATGAAGATTCTCGATGTCCGGTTCATTCCCGGTCCGAATATCTATGTGAGCAAGCCCATTCTCGTTGCCCGAGTCGATCTGGAGGAGTTGACGGAGCGCGACAGCAATGAGTTTCCGGGTTTTGTCGACCGGCTCATCGAACATCTTCCCGGGGTGACCGATCACCACTGTGCCAAAGGAATGCCGGGAGGATTCGTGGAACGATTGCGGGAAGGTACATATTTTGGCCACGTTCTGGAGCATGTCACGTTGGAACTGACCGATCGCATCGATGCCCCGGCGTATTTCGGGAAAACTCTGTATGCCGGTCGGGCGGGACTCTACGATGTGGTGATGGAGTGTCACGCACCCGAAGCGATGACTCGACTCATCGCTGTGGCCGCCGACCTGATTCAGGCATTGGTTGACGGGCGTCCCTTCTCGTTGGACGCGGCGCTGGAGGATGCTGCGGATATCCATCGCCGCCACCGTTTAGGACCGAGCACAGTGGCAATCGTTCGAGAGGCTGAGGCCCGGGGAATTCCCTGGCGGAGGATACTCGGTGGCAGTTTTGTCCAACTCGGTACGGGAAAATGGGCGAAGCGCATCGAAGCTACGATCGGTCCCGAGACCTCTGCGGTGGCGGTGGATATCGCCTGCAACAAAGCTTATACCAAAGCTGTTCTGAAAGAGGCCGGGGTTCCGGTGCCCGACGGGGGCACCGCTTTGTCCGAAGAGGAAGCGGCGCGGATCGCCCAGGACGTGGGATTGCCCGTGACAGTCAAACCCGTGCATGGCAACCAAGGCCGCGGGGTCAGTGTATGCGTGAATACCGAGAGCGAGGTCCGGGAAGCGTACCGGCGGGCGGCGGAGATCGATCCCGAGGTGATCGTTGAACGGTGGGTTCCCGGATTACAATATCGGATTCTGGTCGTGCGCGGCCGCATGGTGGCGGCTTCCCTCCGCCATCCGCCCCGGGTGGTGGGGGATGGCGTGCACCAGGTCCGCGAGCTGATCGAGCTGGAGAATATGGATCCCCGTCGGGGCGTCGGGCACGAGAAGCCGTTGACCCGTATTCCCATCGACGAAGTCGTCCTCCGGCAACTGCGGGCCCAAGGGCTGGATTTGGAAGCGGTTCCTGCAGCCGGGCGCGTCGTGGTGTTGCGGGACAGTGCCAATCTCAGCACCGGAGGTACGGCGGAGGACGTTTCCGACCGGATTCACCCGGACCAGCGTTGGTTGTGCGAACGGGCCGCCCGGGCGGTGGGGTTGGACATCTGCGGCGTCGACCTGATGACACCGGACATCGCCCGGCCGGTGAATGAGGTGGGGGCGGTGGTGCTAGAAATCAACGCGGCGCCCGGAATTCGGATGCACGAGTTTCCCTCGGAAGGGGCGGCCCGGAACGCGGGTCGGGCCATTGTGGATGCGTTGTTTCCACCCGGCCATCCCACCCGGGTGCCGGTGTACGCGGTGACTGGGACGAATGGGAAAACCACCACCACCCGAATGATCGCTCATATCCTGCAAAGCTGTGGCGAAACGGTGGGAGCGGCCACCACCGATGGTATCTACGTAGGTGGACGAAAGATCGTGGAGGGAGACACCACTGGCCCCTCGAGTGCCCGAACGGTACTGGCTCACCCGGATGTCACGGCCGCGGTTTTGGAGACGGCCCGGGGTGGTGTCATTCGGGGAGGGTTGGGGTACGACCGGGCGGATGTAGCGGTGTTGACCAATATTTCCTTGGACCACATCGGCCAGGACCAGATTGAAACCCTGGAGGATTTGATTTTTGTAAAATCCCTGGTGGCCGAGCGGGTGTATCCCGGTGGCGCGGTCGTTCTCAACGCCGATGACCCTTCTTTGGTCGAGTTGGCGGGGCGTTTGCGTCGTCGGATCGTATTTTTCAGCATGAGGCCGGATAACCCGGTGGTGTTACGCCATCTCGCGATTGGTGGAACGGCGATTCTCGCAAAAGATGGCTGGATTCTGGAACGCACTGGGGCGCGGACTTGGCCGATTGTGAGGGTGGTCGCCGTTCCCGTGGCTTGTCGCGGAGCGGCGGGGTTTCACGTGGCCAACGCCTTAGCGGCTGCTGCGGCTTGCCGGGCGGGGGGGATCCCCCGTTCCCAGATCGCCCATGCACTCCGCCGCTTTGGTCGGGAAGTGGACAATCCGGGGAGGACCAATCTGTACCGTGTAGGTCGCAGTTACGTCATGGTGGATTATGGGCACAATCCCCACAGCTTTGCGGCCATTGGACAGTTGGTGCAGCAATGGCCCGGCCCTCGGGTCACTGGGGTTATCGGGGTTCCGGGGGACCGGGATGATTCGATCATCCAGGCTGCGGGGACGGAAGCGGCGCGTCATTTTCAGAGGATCTGGGTCAAGGAGGACAGGGATACCCGAGGGCGTGAAAGGGGGGAGGTCGCCAGGCTATTGACCGAGGCGGTGCGCGGCGTCAATGCGCGCTTGCCGCTTTACACCCGCCTGGAAGAAACCGAGGCTTTGCGCGAGGCCGTGAGTTCGTCTTTGCCCGGTGAGCTCGTGGTGGTTTTCTATGAAAAAAAAAGCCCCATTCTACAAACCCTTGAGGAATTAGGAGCTGAGCGGGTCTGGGATTGGCCCCGGGCGTCGGGCCGCAGGCAGAGCGCAAGGGAGGTGAGACACCTTTGGCAGACCACGCTACAATAGAGTTGAGTGGACAGAGAATATAGCGGCGATGGAGGTCTGGCGGGGAGGACGAAGGTGGTTTGTGAAAAAGCACCGGCAAAAATCAACCTGTCTTTAGACGTGCTATACCGTCGGGATGACGGATACCATGAAGTAGAAATGGTCATGCAAACGGTGGATTTAGCTGACCGGGTGTACCTAGAGGAGGCCGAGGATCTCCAATTGAGTTGCACTCACCCCAAACTGCCCACCGACGAACGCAACCTAGCTCTCCGGGCCGCGAAATTATTGCAACAGGAGACGGGTTGTCATCGCGGCGCATCAATTCACCTCGACAAGCGCATTCCGTTGTCGGCGGGGCTCGCGGGCGGGTCCAGCGATGCTGCGGCGGTGCTGAGAGGTCTCAATCGCTTGTGGGGGCTGGGGTTGACCAAAGATGCACTGGCGGAACTCGGGGCAAAGCTGGGGTCGGATGTGCCCTTTTGTGTGTACGGCGGCACGGCACTCGCCCAGGGGCGGGGAGAGAGGATCACGATCTTGCCGTCCTGCCCTCCGGCGTGGGTAATTCTGGTTCACCCCCCCATTCCGGTATCCACCGCTGCGGTTTACGGGAGGCTACGGCTGGATGAGGTGACGGAACACCCGAAAACGGCACAGATGGTCGAGGCGATTCGGGAGAAGGACCTCGGGGGTATCTCCCAGCGGCTCGGCAACGTCTTAGAGACGGTTACCTTCGATCTTTATCCGGAAGTGAGGCGGCTCAAAGCCCGGATGATTCAGTTCGGGGCTTTAGGGGCATTGATGTCGGGCAGCGGCCCCACGGTGTTCGGTCTGGTGGACAGGCAGTCGAAGGCGGAACGAATTCATCATGCCTTTCGCGGCTTTGTTCGGGAAGTGTATCTGACCCGGGTGTGCGGTTTAAACGACGACATTGTGGGAAAGCGGAGGGAACCTCATGGATGCGATCGTCCTCACGGGAGGGAGCGTTTCCGATAAGGACGGGCCGAAGGCCCTCTGGCCCATTCAAGGGCGGGCGATGGTGGACTATGTGTTGGACGCCCTGTTCGCGGCCGTCGAGATCGAGCGGATTGTCGTGGTGGGGCAAACGGCTGGCTCGTCAGCACGGGCGGTCTGGCTGCCCGGATCGGGCTCCATTGTCGACCACCTGCAAGCTGCCCTGAAGTTTCTAGACCGGCCCCGGGGGGAGCATGTGCTCATTGCGACCTGTGACGTACCGCTGTTAACCGGGGCGATGGTGGAGGATGTTCTGGGCCGTTGCCGGCCGTTTCGCCGGGACTTCTATTATCCCATCGTGCGGCGGGAAGATTGCGAGCGGGAACTTCCCGGGATTCGGCGAACGTATGTGAAACTTCGGGACGGCACGTTCACGGGCGGGAATCTGTTTGTGATTCGGGACGACGTGTTGAGCCGGATCCTCCCGGTGATCGACCGTTTCATCCGCAACCGGAAGAATCCTCTGCGCTTGTCGAAGGAACTCGGGTGGAGTTTCACCGTTCGGTTGGCGGCCAGCCGGGTGGTGGGAGTGCTATCGATTGATCAACTGGAGTCCCGGGTGAGGGAATTGTTTGCCGTTCGAGCATCTGCAGTGATCTGTCCGCACGCCGCCATTGGCGCCGATGTGGATGAACCCGAAGATTTGGGATGGGTGGACCGGGCTTTGGCGGCGAGATTGTCATAACCCGAAAGAAATGATATATTTTCCGAGGGAATGTTCGGTTTTTAAGATGGGGGATGGCAAGGGTGCGCCGCAGCGACCGGTTGGTTTGTTTGACCCAATTGTTTCTGCAGAATCCCCATACCGCCGTGTCGCTGAGCGACCTGGCTGAACGACTGGGGGCCGCGAAGTCCTCGTTGAGTGAAGATTTGTCCATCGTACGGGCGGTTTTTGAACAGCAGGGACTCGGCACCTTTGAGACAGCAACCGGGGCCGCAGGGGGGATTCGCTACATCCCGGGCGTGAGTGAAGCCTTCGCGGTGGATTTTGTGCGACGGCTTCAGGGGGAGCTGGCTGACGGGGAGCGCATCCTTCCGGGTGGGTTCCTGTTTATGTCCGACATCCTCGGGAGGCCGGATGTCTTGGATGCCGCCGGAAGGTTGTTTGCCCATCGATTCGCCGGGGCCGGCGCGGAAGTGGTCATGACGGTGGAGACGAAGGGAATCCCCCTGGCGGTTTCGACGGCGCGGTATCTCGGGCTTCCCATCGTGGTGGTCCGCCGGAATCAACGTCTGACCGAGGGGTCCGCCGTGAGCTTGAACTACGTATCGGGTTCGGACCGGCGGATTCAGACGATGTCGTTGTCCCGCCGGTCGCTGCGAGAAGGCACCCGGGCCCTCATTGTGGACGATTTTATGAAAGCGGGGGGCACGGCCCGGGCGTTGGTGGAGTTGCTGGCCGAGTTCGGCGGCGAGGCGGTGGGCATCGGCGTGTTTACCGCGACCTTGGAGCCGGAGAAAAAGCTGGTCGGCGAGTACGTATCATTGGTGGATATCGGGCGCATGGATGAAGAAAACCGCCGGGTGGAGACGGTCCGCGGCACGTATTTTGGCCGCTGATTCGTACGCCGGCTGAGAAGGGATGATGTGGGATGGCAGGACAGATCGTTTCAACATCAAAGGCTCCAGGGGCCATCGGCCCCTATTCCCAGGCGATTCGTTCCGGGTCATTCGTTTTTACATCGGGGCAAATCCCCCTCACTCCGGAGGGGCGAATGGTGGCGGGGGACATTCGCGAACAGACCCGGCAGGTATTTGCCAATCTGGAGGCGGTATTGAAAGCGGCCGGGGCGAGTTTTGCCGACGTGGTCAAAGCGACAGTTTTTTTGGCGGATATGAACGATTTTGCCCCGATGAATGAAGTCTACGAGGAAGTGCTCGGCGCGTATAAGCCCGCCCGGACGACGGTCCA
>NZ_JAILZZ010000124.1:0-1113 GCF_023512215.1 Kyrpidia sp.
TGCGGCAGCACGGACATGCGTAAATCCATTGACGGACTGGCTGCCCTGGTGCAGGAGTCTTTCGAGTTGGATCCGTTCTCCCCTTGTCTATTCGTCTTTTCCAACCGGAAACGGGACAAACTGAAAATCCTGTTCTGGGAACATAACGGCTTCTGGCTGTATTATCGGCGTCTGGAACGCGGGCGGTTTGAGTGGCCGGAGGCGAGTGCGGGCAAAACGGTAGTCATCAGTAGGCGGGAACTCAACTGGCTCCTGGATGGGCTGTCGCTCACCCAGCACAAAGCCCACCCCAGGGTGGACGCAGGGCGGGTGGTCTAAGGCGGCGGAAAAGAAATCGGCAAAAACATGCATGTCTGGCAGGAGATTTCGGCCGCGGTGTCGAAATCCTTGACCATGGAAAACACAGGGACGGTAACCATCGATCAATTTGAATCTCTGCAACAACACTGCGTCAACCTGGAGCAGGAAAACGCGGAGTTGAAAAAGCAGGTGAAGCTGCTGCTGGAAGAGCTTCGCCTGGCCCGCCATCGGCATTTCGGGAAATCCAGCGAACGGACAAACGAGGATCAGGTCCAGCTGGAGTTCGTGTTTAACGAAGCCGAAGCGCAGGCGCAGCCGGAGGCAGAGGAACCCACCGTCGAGACGGTGACGTATCAGCGGCGCAAGAAACAGCCGGGCCAACGGGATGCCATGCTGGCGGATCTGCCGGTGGAGCGGGTGGAATACCGCCTAGCGGAGGAAGAGCAGGTCTGTCCATGCTGCGGGGGTTCCATGCACGAGATGAGCGCGGAGATTCGCCGTGAACTCAAACACATTCCGGCCCAGACGGTGATCGTGGAGCACGTGCAATACATCTATGCGTGCCGATCGTGTGAGAAGAACGAGATCGAAACGCCCGTGACCAAGGCTCCGATGCCCCGCCCCCCGATTCCGGGCAGTCTGGCATCGCCATCGATGTTGGCGCATGTGATGGAGAAGAAGTACGTGGACGGGATGCCGCTGTACCGCCAAGAGCAGCATTTTGCCCGGCGGGGGTTGGAGTTGTCCCGCCAGACCTTGGCCAACTGGGTGGTGCTGGGGAGCACCCGGTGGCTCAGCTTGGTGTACGACCGG
>NZ_JAILZZ010000023.1:0-41718 GCF_023512215.1 Kyrpidia sp.
ATGAACGATTTTGCCCCGATGAATGAAGTCTACGAGGAAGTGCTCGGCGCGTATAAGCCCGCCCGGACGACGGTCCAGGCGGCGGGGCTGCCGAAAGGCGCGGGGGTCGAGATCGAATTGATCGCCGTGATTTCAGAATCAATTTGAATGGCGCTAAACAGGTTTCGGATCTGACACCGTCGAACTCTCCCTCCAAAATGGAGAGGGGGAGTGACCGTGGAGATCACGTCGGTCCGTTTGGTTCGGCTCAGCGCCGGGAAACTGCGAGCTTTGGCGTCGGTGACCTTTGACGACGAGTTCGTGGTTCACCAGATTCGAGTGATTCACGGAAGCACCGGATTGTTTGTGGCCATGCCGGCGAGGCGGACGGCCTCCGGGGCCTATCGGGACATCGCGCATCCGGTGTCGGCCTCGTTACGGTCGAAAGTCCAGGCGGCGGTGCTGGCGGCTTACGAGGCGCCCGGGGTAGGGGAGCCGTCGGACAAAGTGGAGAGCGAGGTCTGAAGGACTGCGGGTCCCGGGCGAAGGATGTCACACCGACGGCGGCGGGATAGGATCGGGGGTGTATTCCACTGCCGGCGGCCGTCACCTTTTGTGCGACGGTTGAATCCCCTATAGTGATGCGTTATAGTGTTGTACCGGAAACGCCTTGTCCGTGCCGGTCCGGGCGGAGAGGCGACGGGGGGATGGTCATTGACGCAGCGAAACGCCGTGGTTTTGGCGGCCGGGCTCGGGACCCGGATGAAATCCCGCAGGCACAAGGTGGTTCACGAAGTATGTGGTCAACCGATGATTCGACACGTCGTGGATCATCTGAAGGCGAGTAAAGTGGACCGGATCGTCGTAGTGGTAGGTCACCTGGCGGAGCAGGTCCGGGCCGTTTTGGGGGATGAGGTGGAGTATGTTTTTCAGGAGCGGGCGCTCGGCACTGGCCACGCGGTCCTGCAAGCAGCTCCCTTGCTGGAGGGGACGGAAGGGCAGACCTTGGTGGTGTACGGGGATACTCCCCTCATTCGCCCGGAGACATTCCAGAGGTTGGCCGATGTACAGCAGATGACCGGGGCAGCGGCTGCAGTACTGACCGCCGTCGTGGATCACCCGGAAGGCTATGGGCGGATTGTACGGGACGGCGACCAGATTCGGGCGATCGTCGAGGAGAAAGACGCGGACGAACAGATTCGTGCGATTCGCGAGGTCAATGCGGGAACCTATTGCTTTGACACAGAACAATTGTTCGATGCCGTTCGCCGCCTCGACAACGGGAACCGCCAAGGGGAGTACTACCTCACGGATTGCGCAGAGATTTTGCAGAAGGATGGCCGGCGGGTGACCCCGGTATTGCTGGAAGATGCCGGGGAGATGGCCGGGGTCAACGATCGAGTGCAGCTGGCTGCGGTGGAAGAAAGCATGCGTCGTCGCATTCTGGAGTACTGGATGCGGGAAGGGGTGACGGTGGTCGACCCCCGATCGACGTACGTGGATTCCGATGTCGTCATCGGAAGAGACACGGTGATTCTCCCCGGGACATGGCTCCAAGCCGGGACGCGCATTGGCGAAGACTGCCGGATCGGGCCGGCGGCTCGGCTGTCCGCCTCGGTGGTGGAGGACGGGGTCCGGGTGGAGCAGTCGGTGGTTCTTGGCTCAACGCTGCGCTCGGGGTGCACGGTGGGGCCTTTTGCCTACGTGCGTCCGGGTTCCGATGTGGGACCCGGGGCAAAGATCGGAGATTTTGTCGAGGTTAAGAATGCCTTGATCGGCGCGGGAACGAAAGCCGCACACCTCACATATATCGGAGATGCCGACGTGGGGGAAGGTGTGGTGTTGGGGTGCGGGACCATCACCGTCAATTACGATGGGGTGCAAAAGCATCGCACAAGAATCGGGGATCGAACGTTTGTGGGGTGCAACAGCAATCTGGTGGCTCCCGTGACGGTGGGATCGGATGCTTACGTGGCCGCTGGGTCGACGATCACCGAAGACGTTCCAGACGGGGCTATGGCGATCGCCCGAGAGCGTCAGATCAACAAGGAAGGATACACAGCGACGCTGCAGCACAAGTTGCGGGGGCGGCGGATGAAAAGCGAGGAGTCCCGGGAGTCATGAGGTATCGCGACGCGAAGTTAAAAGTGTTCACAGGGAACTCGAATCCCGCTTTGGTTCGGGAGGTCGTGGAGCACGTCGGGGTGGAATTGGGACGATCCCGGGTGACCCGTTTTAGCGACGGGGAGATTCAGGTTAAGATTGAAGAAAGCGTTCGGGGTTGCGACGTTTTCGTCGTGCAATCAACCTCTGCGCCGATCAATGAGAACTTGATGGAATTGCTGATCATGGTGGATGCCCTCAAACGTGCATCTGCAAAACGGATCAATGTCGTCGTGCCCTATTATGGGTATGCCCGGCAAGATCGCAAGGCCAGGCCTCGGGAGCCGATCACGGCAAAACTCGTGGCAAACCTCATCGAGACGGCAGGGGCCCATCGGGTGATTGCCATGGATCTGCATGCGGGGCAGATTCAGGGTTTTTTTGACATCCCTGTGGATCATCTGCTGGCCCAACCGATCCTCGCCAGTTATTTTCAGGATAAAGGGTTGAAAGACGTGGTGGTGGTTTCACCGGACATGGGAGGTGTCACCCGGGCCCGGGGGATGGCCCAGCGTCTCGGGGCCTCGATCGCCATTATCGATAAACGCCGTCCTGAGCCCAATGTTGCGGAGGTCATGAACATCATCGGCGACATTGACGGAAAGACGGCCGTGATGATCGACGATATCATCGATACGGCGGGCACCATCACCCAAGGGGCGAAGGCGTTGCTCGAACGGGGGGCAAAGGAAGTATATGCCTGCTGCACCCATGCAGTTTTGTCGGGACCGGCAATGGAGCGCCTGCGGGAATCCGAGATCCGCGAGGTCGTCGTGACGAACACGATTCCGCTGAAGGAATCGCCTGCTCTGGACAAGCTGGTGGTGCTGTCGGTAGCTCCCTTGATCGGAGATGCCATTATCCGGGTGCACGAAGACCTGTCGGTGAGTACCCTGTTTAATACTTGAAAGCCCGATCGGGGCGGACTGGGCCAGTTTGTCGCTAGTTGCCTTGGTTTGTACCTGTTTGAAGAAAGGAGCGGTTTTTGTGAGTACCCAAGTGTTACCTCTGGAGACCCGAACTGATCTGCGCCGCAGTGTACTGACACATCTGCGGCGGTCCGGGCGGATTCCGGGCGTCGTGTACGGTAAGGGCCGTGAGCCGGTGCCGGTGTCCGTAGAAGAGGCTCGGCTGTTGAAGATGCAAACGGGGCACGAGACAGCTTTGGTCGATATCGAGTTGCCGGGCCAAGGGCGTTTGCCCGCAGTGATCCAAGAGATTCAGAGGGATCCCGTAACCCGCAAAATCTTGCATGTGGATTTTCACGTCGTCATGTTGGACGAACCTGTCGACGTAGAGGTACCGGTGCAAGTTCAGGGCATAGAAGAAGTCGACAAACGGGGACTGGTGGCGCAGGTTCTTTTACGGCACCTGCGCATTCGGTGCCTGCCGACGGAAATTCCTGAACACCTGCGGGTGGATGTGAGTCGCGCTGAAGAGGGCGAGGTCGTCCGCGCGGCCGACGTAGAACTGCCGAACGGGGCTCATCTGCTGGAGGAAGCGGACGAAGTCGTGGTCAATATCAGTGCCGCCGGTGCCGGTGCAGGCGCCGGAGAGGCTCTGCCGGAGGAGCCAAAAGAACCGGAGATGGTTCACGATACCGAGGGGAAGGGCCGCACGGAGTAGGTTGTTCCGGCGGTATGGCCGCAGCCCCGGGCGTGGGAGCTGCGGCTTTTCTCACTGCCTGAGCGCGAGTGGGCTGGTTCGACATTTCAAAGCCGATCGGCAGAAGGTGGCGGGGCTGAGATGTGGTTAATTGCGGGGCTCGGCAATCCCGGGCCGCAGTACGCCCAAACGCGCCACAACGCTGGCTTCATGGTGATAGACCGATTGGCCGCACGATGGAGCGTGAGTGTGACGAGCCGGGGCTTTCACAGTCTGACCGCAAGTACCCGGGTGGGCGAAGAGCAAGTGTTGTTGTTGAAGCCTCAAACCTTTATGAACGAGAGTGGCCTGGCGGTGGGCGAGGCAATGAGATGGTATCGCCTCGATCCGGAATGCCTGATCGTCGTCTATGATGACATGGACCTGCCCCCGGGCAAAGTCAGGTTGCGCTACAAAGGATCGTCGGGCGGCCATAACGGCATGAAATCGATACTCCAACACCTGGGAACGGAAACCTTTGGGCGGGTGAGAATTGGCATCGGCCGGCCGATGGAAGGGCGAAGTGTGATTGATCACGTCCTTTCCCCGTTTTCCCCGGACGAACTCTCCACCCTTCATCCCGCATTGGACCGGGCTGTAGAATTGATTGAGATTGCCGTGCAGGAAGGATTTGAAAAGGCCATTTCAAAAGCTTAAAGATCGACCGGCCCGCCCCAACGCGGTTCCCGTCAAGTGCCTGTATCCCGATTCCGCCTACCGCGCATACTATGGGGGCAACATGGGCGCCCGGCGGGGCTGTCACGGGAGGCGGAAAAGGTGCGAATCATCTATGTGTGCCGTCATTGTCATCACTACCTCGGGGAAGTGGATGGAAGCCGCGTGTCCCCCTCGGCTTTGGGTTTCCATTCGTTGACACCCGAAGAACGGGCCGATATAATGACTACGGATCCCCACGAAGGGTGTATCTATGTCAACACGGTGTGCGAATTCTGCCAGCAGGCTCTAGAGGCGAATCCTGAACTGACCTTGATTCGCACGCCACTCCAGTAGTGATATGGAAAAGCGGCGCGCCAAGCCTTGGCTTAGCGATGGGCTGAGGCTTTTTTGGTCTTTTGTGAGGAGGGGACAGGTTGGAACGATTGATCCAATATGTTTCCGAACATCCGGGATTTCGAACACTGATGGAAGGCCTGGATGAGCGGATAGAAGAGCAATGGGTCACGGGGTTGTCCGGGACGGCGGCGCACGTCATGATGGCTGCGCTACGGCGGGAAACCGGCAAGCCGATGCTCATCGTTACCCATAATCTTCAGGAAGCACAACAGTTGTATGATGATTGTCTTGAATTTCTTCCGAACGACCGTGTTCTCCTGTTTCCCGAACGCGAGGCGGCGCTGCTCGATGTGGCGGCTTACAGTCCGGAACTCGCGGCCGAGCGCATGGACGTTTTGACGCGATTGGCGAAGGGAGAAAACATCCTGTTGATCGCTCCGGCCCGGGCAGTGGACCAGCCCCTTCCAGATCTCGAAATATTCCGTTCCTTCCTCCTGTCTATAAAGGCCGGGGACGTTTTAAAAAGGGATGAATGGGTGGATCGGCTCCTCCAGATGGGGTATGAAGCCGCCGATCGAGTGGAAGCGCGAGGGCAATTGGCAGTCCGGGGCGGCATCGTCGACGTTTTTCCCCTCACGCACGAACGCGCTTACAGGATCGAATTTTTCGACGACGAGATCGACGCCATTCGGGTGTTTGACCCGGAAACGCAGCGGTCTGTCGACCAAGTAACAGCTTGCGAGATCGGACCGAACACCGAGGTTCTGGCCCCGAAAGAGCGAATTCAAGCGGTGGCCCGGGTCGTGCGAAGCCAGTGGGAGCGGCAGCGAGAAAAATTCGCCGACGAAGGCCATCGGGAACGAGTGGACCGATATATCGGGGAAGACGTCCGGCGCATGGAGACCGGCTACCCTTTTACCGGACTGCTGCGTTATATCCACCTTCTGTATCCGCGTCCCGGGGGGCTTTTAACCTGGATGCCCGTGGACGCCATTTGTGTATACGCGGAACCCATCCGAATTCGGGACAGCCTGAAACAACGGGAGCGGGAGGAACAGGAGTGGGAGTTGCACGGCCTGGAAAAGGGCGAGTTGCTCTCTGGCCTCCACCGTCCTACTACGGCTGGGGATGCCGGTCTCTCGGGACACCGGCAGAGGGTATTGTTCTCCTTGCTCGCCCGGCACACGGCCGCCAACCGGCGCGTGATTTCGGTGCCGGCCCGTTCTATGCAGCAATTCCACGGCCAGATGAACGTCTTGAAACAAGAATGGGACCGGTGGTGCCGAACGGGCCAGCGAGTGGTCCTGGTGGCGGCGAACGGAGAACGGGCCGAGCGGTTGCGCCGGGTGCTGGAAGACTACGGTATGTCTGCAGATCTGACTTCTGAATGGTCCAAACAGGCCAATCGACCGCAAATTGTCTTGGGAGGAATCTCGTCCGGTTTCGAGATGCCAGATCTCAAGTTGGTCGTGGTGACCGAGCAGGAGATTTTTACTGCCAAACGCCGACATCGCCGGGTGTCCACCGTTTCAGATGCGGAAAGGATCAAGAATTACCAGGACCTGAAAGTTGGCGACTACGTGGTTCACGTAAACCACGGTATCGGGCAATACATGGGAATCCAAACCTTAGAGATCGAAGGGATTTACAAAGATTATCTGTACATTCGTTATGCTGGAAATGACAAATTGTACGTACCTATCGATCAAATCGATCAGGTACAAAAATACATCGGCGGCGAAGACAAGCAGCCAAAATTGTATCATCTCGGCGGAACCGAGTGGGCCAAGGTCAAAAACCGCGTCCGCTCCTCCATCCGGGATATCGCAGAGGAACTGGTCAAACTCTATGCTCAGCGAATGGCCTCGCCCGGCCATGCATTCTCCCCGGATACCCCCTGGCAGAAAGAGTTTGAAGCGATGTTCCCATACCGGGAGACGCCGGATCAATTAAAGGCCATCGAAGAGATTAAGCGGGATATGGAGCAGCCTCGACCCATGGACCGACTGCTTTGCGGGGATGTTGGTTACGGGAAAACGGAAGTCGCAATGCGCGCCGCGTTTAAAGCCGTGATGGACGGTAAGCAGGTGGCCGTCCTCGTACCCACGACGGTGCTTGCCCAGCAACATTACGAGACGTTTCGGGAGCGTTTCCACGGTTTTCCGATCTCCATTGATGTGGTCAGCCGGTTTCGCACCCGCGGCGAAATGAGTCAGGTCTTGAAACAATTGCGAGCAGGCACCGTAGACATCATCATCGGTACCCATCGACTCCTGCAGAAGGACGTGAAATTCAAGGACTTAGGTCTCCTGATTGTGGATGAAGAACAACGTTTTGGCGTTACACATAAAGAAAGGCTCAAGCAACTCAAGACCAACGTGGACTGCCTGACCCTCACCGCGACACCGATTCCCCGGACTCTTCACATGTCCATGCTGGGAGTGCGGGATCTGTCGATTATCGAGACTCCGCCGGAAAATCGGTTCCCGGTCCAGACCTACGTGTTGGAGTATGACGACTTGCTGGCTAAAGAGGCGATCGAACGGGAAATTGGCCGGGGCGGCCAAGTATATTTTTTGTACAACAAAGTACAGGACATTGAACAAATGGCAGATCACGTGAGACGTCTGGTCCCCGATGCCAAGGTGGCGGTGGCCCACGGGCAGATGCCGGAAGATCACCTCGAACTGGTGATGCTGGAGTTCTTGCACGGAGAACACGATGTGCTCGTGACCACCACCATTATCGAGACGGGTTTGGATATTCCAAACGTTAACACGCTCATTGTTTACGATGCGGATCATCTCGGACTGTCGCAGCTTTATCAGCTTCGGGGCCGAGTCGGACGATCTAACCGGATTGCGTATGCGTATTTCACCTACCAGCCCGAAAAGGTGCTGACCGAAGTGGCGGAAAAAAGGCTTCAAGCGATCAAGGAGTTTACGGAACTGGGCAGTGGGTTTAAAATCGCCCTCAGGGACCTGTCTATCCGAGGGGCCGGGAACCTACTGGGGCCGGAACAGCACGGGTTTATCGCATCGGTGGGGTTTGACCTGTACAGCGACATGCTCGCTGATGCGATTCGAGAGCTCAAGGGTGAATCCTTACCTCAAGTGGTCGAACCTCAAGTGGAACTGGCTGTGGATGCGTATTTGCCCGAGCGGTACATTCCGGATTCCATGCAGAAGATCGAGATTTACAAGAAATTCGTGTCGTGTCGGCGGTTGGAGGATGTCGATGATCTGCAGGAAGAGATCGAAGACCGCTTTGGGGATATTCCCCAAGAGGTTCTCAACCTATTGGCGGTGACCCGCATCAAGATCTGGGCGATACGGCATGATTTCAAGTCGATTTCCCAGCAGGGTAGTGAGGTCACGTTAAAACTGCATGAGAGACAAAACAAGCACGTCCAGGGCGACCGACTGTTTGACCTGACCAAGCGGTTCCGGGAGCGGATCAAGCTCACCGCAGGGCAGAACATCACAATGACGCTGCGCATGCGGGGGTTGACGGCGGAACAGTCGTTGAAATTGCTTCTGGAGTTCATGGAGGCGTTTCAAGACGTTGTCAAAGGGCAGGAGGAACTGCAAAATGTCTTATAGCCGCTTGGCCGGCGCTGTTTTTGTCACTCTTTTTGCGATCCTGGCGCTGGCGGGTTGCGGAAGTTCGGATGTGGTGGCCACTTTCGACGGGGGCCAGGTGCACCGGGCGGAGTTGGACAAACAATTCAAGCTCCAGAGGTTGTTGATTGCGCCTCAGTATCCGGATACCCCGCAAAACCGCCTGGAAGTGTTGCAGCAGTACATTGTGATGCATGACATCCTTGATCAAAAGGCCAAGCAGGAGGGCATCACCGTCAGCGATAAGGAGTTGTCCGACACCGTGGCCCAGTACCGGCAACAGTTGATCCAGTACGTGTACGGCAACGCTGACGCCCTTAACAAAAAAATGACGGAATTGGGATTGACAGACAACGACCTCAAAACCCTAGCAATGGACGACATTTTCTCTCAAAAATATTTCGCGAAACATCTTTCGGTTTCAGACGAGGAAGTTCAGGCGTACTATAAGGATCACCCGGCGGATTACACGATCGCGAAAGTTGCCCATATCCTCGTTAAAACCAAGCAGGAGGCCGAGCAAGTCAAAGCCCGCCTTCTCAAGGGAGAGTCTTTCGCCCAAGTCGCGAAGGAGGTTTCTCTCGACCCCTCCAAGGATCAAGGGGGCGAACTTCCGGAAGGCCCCTTGTCCCAGTGGGTGGGCCCGTTTCAGGATGCCGCTATGAAGCTGCCCATAGGGCAGATCAGCGATCCCGTACAAACTCAATTCGGCTGGCATATCATTCGGGTGGACAGCCGCAAGGTGGAACCACTGAGTCAGGTGAAGGATCAAATCACGAATAAAGTCATGCAGATGAAGGAACAGCAGTGGTTCAACCAAGCGAAACAGGATGCGCACATCACCATTGAAGACCCGGCCCTGAAGCAGGCGGCCGGGGGGCCCTGATCTGCTCTCCCGGGGCCAGAGTTGAGGAGGAGTCGATACTGCCCTGGCCCCTCAACTCCCGGGGCGCGGGGGTGGTTACGAGCGGGCCTGCTGCCAGAAAGCGGTATTGTTAAAATCCCTTGGGGTGTACACCCTAATGTTGACGAACCATCCGTTTGTGGTCAGTCCTACCAGACTCTCCGGTTTTAGAAGCTGACTCCACTACGCGACAAAGGGGGAACCACCGTGAAAGCTACGGGCATCGTTCGTCGCATTGATGACTTGGGCCGCGTCGTGATCCCGAAGGAAATCCGTCGGACATTACGGATTCGCGAAGGCGATCCCCTCGAGATCTTTGTCGATCGAGACGGTGAAGTGATCCTGAAAAAGTACTCCCCCATAGGTGAGCTCGGGGATTTTGCGAAGGAATACGCGGATTCCCTGCATGAAAGCCTCGGGCACATCACCTTGATCTGCGATCGAGATGTGGTCATTGCCGTGGCGGGTGCGCCGAAAAAGGATTTTCTCGACAAGCCAGTGGGTGTCGATGTCGAACGCGCGGTGGAGGACAGGAGAACGGTTTTGGACGCCGAACCGGGGCAATGGACCATTCTGCGGGACGAGCCTGACACGTACTCTTCCCGGGTCATTGCGCCGATCATTGCTGCGGGCGACCCCATTGGGGCGGTGGTTCTCCTCTCCAAGAATGAACAGGTCCATATGGGTGAACTGGAAAAGAAAATGGCCGAAACGGCCGCCGCATTCCTCGGGAAACAGATGGAACAATAAATTTCGCGTCTTTCAGGGAGTGGTGGGCTCGGCTTTTTTTTACCCCTCGCACATATAGATCCACCCGTAGCAGTCTGTTATGATGAGAACGGGCGGAGGGAAAGTGAATGACGAGGGGGAACCGATTTGTCCGGGGAGCCGCCGTTTTGGCTGGGGCCGGATTGGTCTCGAAAGTGCTGGGGTCTGTGTACACCATTTTTTTACAAAACATCATTGGGGATCGAGGACTCGGTCTGTACCAGATGGCATACCCGATTTATGCCACCCTCGTGATTCTCGCTACGGCCGGCCTGCCTGTGGCGGTCTCGAAGTTCGTGGCCGAACGGGCGGCGGTGGACGACGCGGCGGGGGCGTCACGGGTATTCCGGGTCTCGGCGGCCATCATGGGAGCCATTGGTGCGGCCGGGTTTTGTTTGTTATTTTTCGGAGCCGAGCGTTACGCGGCGTTCGTCGGCAATCCCGATGCCGCTTTGGCCCTACGGGCAGTGGCGCCCGCGATGCTCCTCGTTCCGGTGATGAGCGTGGCCCGGGGATATTTTCAAGGGTTTCAAGAGATGATGCCGACAGCGGCTTCCCAGGTGGCTGAGCAGACCGTTCGCGTGATCACAATCATCTCCCTGTCCTGGTGGATGATGGTTCAGTGGCGCTCGCCGGAGTGGGCGGCTGCGGGAGCGGCGTTCGGTGCCGTGACCGGGGCGTTGGCCGGTTGTGCCGTTCTGTGGCGGGATATGACCCGCGGGCCAATGATTTGGCGATGGGGTTCCCGGGGAGACAGCGGACTCGACTCCCGGTGGGGCAAGGATATGGTTCTCTATGCTTTACCCGTGAGCCTGGGGGCTTTGGCCGTTCCGTTGATCAATAATGTCGATGCGCTGACTGTGGTCAATTCTTTGAAAGCGGCCGGTTTGTCCAGTGGGGTGGCCACGGAGATGTTTGGGTGGCTCAGCGGACGGGCCTTTAAACTGATGATCTTGCCCGCCACTTTTGCCGGAGCTGTGGCCGTTGCCCTGTTACCTTCCCTTACCTCGGCCATGACCCGGCGGGACCTCAAAGCGGCCAATCACCAGGTCGAACTGGGGTTGCGATTGACCCTTTGGCTGTCCCTGCCGGCATCAATCGGCTTGATCCTGCTGGCCGCTCCGGTGGACCGGATGTTGTTTCGGGACACTTCGGGGCTTGCGGCGATTCAAATCACCTCTTTGGCCATGGTGTTTAGCAGTCTTCAGGTCACGGCATCATCGATCCTTCAAAGTGTCGGACGTCCGTGGGCGCCAGTCTGGCACCTGGCCGTAGCGGTGGCCGCGAAAGGTATTTTAAACGTATTGTGGGTGCCGCGCTGGGGAATCGAGGGGGCGGCGGCGGCGACGGTGGTGGCTTATGCCGTGGCTGCGCTGTTGAACATCGTGACGGTGATGTCATCCACGGGCCTCGTTCTTCACGTTCGGCAACTCTTTTGGCGTCCCCTTGTCGCATCGATCGGAATGGCCGCCGTGGTGGCGCTGGTGTTACAAACCCTGGGGGGCGAAACGGGGGCGAACCGGTGGGAATCCGCCATGGTGGCCCTCAGCGCAGTGGTGTTGGGGGGAATTGCTTATTTTGTCCTCCTGCTGATTGTGGGGGGGTTCAGCCGGGGGGAACTGGAGTCGCTGCCCCGCGTGGGTCCAGTGCTGGCTCGGGTGGGAACACGATTCGGGTGGTTGAAATGAGAATGGCAAGGGGCGACACTGGGGATGAATGAGCAACACACAAAAACGCAAGGCTCCCTCGATGTGGGACGGCGATTCGCGCATGTGGTGGAACTGGTGGCACGTCTGCGGGGGCCGGGGGGGTGCCCCTGGGACCGGGCCCAGACGCATCTTTCCCTTCGCCCCTATGTGATCGAGGAAGCTTATGAAGTGGCTGAAGCGCTGGATGAGCAGGATCCCAGGGCTTTATGTGAGGAACTTGGCGACTTGTTGCTACAAGTGCTCCTACATAGCGAAATCGGCCGGGAAGCGGGTACCTTCGATATCTCAGATTGTATCGATGGCTTGTCCGCCAAACTGATTCGCCGTCACCCCCACGTCTTCGGCGGCGAACGCGTGGAAGACGCCGCCGGTGTCGAGCGGCGGTGGGCACAGATCAAAGCCCAGGAGCGAAACCGAGCCGTCCAGGAAGGGGAGGAAGGGGGCGCGGGTGGCTGGCTGGAGGGGATCTCTCTTGCCCGGCCGGCTGTCCAGGTGGCCTATCGGTTAGGAAAGCGGGCGGCGGAGGTGGGATTCGATTGGAAAGACCCCCGCCTAGTGATGGACAAGGTGCGGGAGGAACTCCAGGAGGTGGCCGATGCCCTTCAGGAACGGGGGGGCCCGGACGGGGGGGCCGCGTTCTCGGAGGCCGTGGCGGAAGAAGTGGGTGACTTACTGTTCGCGGTGGTCAACCTGGCCCGACTGGTCGGTGTTGACCCCGAAGGAGCCCTGGCCGGGGCGAATCGCAAGTTCATCCGGCGGTTTGGTTACATGGAGTCGGAGTTGAAAAAGCGCGGCATCCCCTTGGACAACGCCTCCTTGGACGAAATGGAAGCTTTGTGGCAGTCGGCAAAGAAAGTTTGCCGATAGCGGATAAAATTCCTGGAATCGTGCAGGATTCCGTTCAGGAGCAAAGAAATATTTGTGTGAATCCAGGATGAGAAAGGGGTCATACACGACATGAACAAGATGGAACTTATCGCCAAAGTGGCGGAACGCAGTGGTTTGAAAAAGAAAGAAGCCGAGGCCGCTGTCAACAGTGTTTTCGACGTCATCGGTGAGGCTCTCGCCGGGGGTGAAAAGGTGCAGTTGGTGGGATTTGGTACCTTTGAGCCCCGGCGGCGGGCGGCGCGAATCGGTCGCAACCCGCAGACTGGGGAAGAGATTTCGATTCCCGAGTCGGTGGTTCCGGCCTTCAAGCCAGGCAATAAATTGAAAGAGGTCATGAAGTAAGGGTGCGATTGGATAAATTCCTCAAAGTCTCTCGCCTGGTCAAGCGGCGCACCGTGGCCAAAGAGTTATGCGACCAAGGGCGCGTACAGATTAATGGCCGGCCGGGCAAAGCGGGATCCGAGGTGAACGTGGGTGACGTACTCACGATCGCCTATGGCGGGAGGATGATGAAGGTGCGGGTGGTGGACCTGCGGGACCATGTACCCAAAGATGAAAGCACCGCATTGTTCACCGTGCTGGAAGATTGGCGGGCCCAGTCGGGATCAGGGCCGGAGTGACTCGCCTGCACGGTTCAAGACCAAGGGGGATGGGGCGGGGGCGCCGCGTCGCGGCGCCTTCGCTTTGCCCATCCCTTTGTCCGTTGCACCCGGCGGTGGCAGCGGAAATCTTACGAAAAGGGCTGTACATCCATTGAGCGGAATGCGAATCCTCAAGAATGCCGTCTATCTCTTCGCCAGCAATGTCCTGGTTCGATTGGTGGGGGCAGTGGCAGCGATTCTGGTGGCTCGCTACCTCGGAGCGAAGGATTACGGCATTCTGAGTGTGGCATTGGCATTTTCTGTTGTAACTGGGTATTTCACCGACCTCGGATTATCTCACACCTTTATTCGGGATGGCACAAAGCCCGGCGCGGATCTGGGCCGTCTATTGGCCGGATTTTTCAAAATCCGCCTGTTGTTCGGCCTGGGCACGGCGGTGGTCTCGGTGGCGGTGGTGCAAAGTCTGTATCCCGATCCGGGAATGCGCCGTGTCTTATACTGGGTGGTGATGCCGACGATTCTCGGGGCGGCCTTTCAGGGCGTAGGTGCCGTATATTTTCAAGTGGTGCAGAAAATGCAGTATACGGCGCTCATTCGCGCGGTGGCGGGTCTGCTCTCCGCCGGTGCCCTGTTTCTCGGGATGGCTTTGCGTTGGCCTTTGGATTTTCTCGCGCCGATCTACGGGCTGGCGGCGGTGGCGGGGGGGCTTCTCAGCTTATGGCTGGTGGGTCACAGGGTGTCTTTTTTTTCCGGCTGGGACCGGTCTCTTCTTCGGGGGCTGGGATCTTTCACCCTTGGGGGGCTGGTGATCATGCTGCTGAACCAGATGGGCCCCCTGGTTTTAGAGCGGGTGACCGACCTCGTCGCGGTGGGGTATTTTGCCGCAGCCTTTCGCATTCCCTCGGTGTTGTACCAGATCCCCGGGGTATTGGCGGAGGCCTATTATCCCCAACTGTTTGCCCACGGGAACCGACGAGATGAAGATGCGCACCTCCGTCTTAACGTTCTGGAATTGAAAATGATGAGTGCTCTTGGGGTGATGATGGCGTTGCCTTTTTTGCTTTACCCGGCCTGGTGGATACACCTGTTGTTTGGGCCGCGGTGGGCAGACGCAGCTCCAGCGCTGACAATACTATCGTGGATGGTTTTTATGCAATCCATCAATTACCCCTTGGCGGATGCCTTGACAACGAAGGGGATGCAATCCCGAAGGACAGCGGTGCTCGTCGCCGTCCTGGTCGTCGGTGCCGCGGCCTACGCGGTTCTCGGGGCGCGTTGGGGGAGCACCGGAGGTGCCTTGGCGGCCTTGGTTGTCGAATGTCTGTCGATGATCGGGTTTGTACTGATGAACCCCACAGGTTGGCGTCTTCTCTTGCAAGGCGCAGCAAGGAACGCGGCGGTGGCGGCGGCAGCCGTGTTTCTGGGGTTCCTCTGGGTACGCGATTGGTCTCCTTTTGTTGGTATGCCCGTCCTTGAGATGGGGGCGGGATTGGCCATAGTGGCCATGGATTCAGACATTCGGCGGCGGCTGCGGGAAATGTGGGAAAAGGTTCAGGAAAGGATTCCCAGGATCAGGCGGGAGGGAGGCGGTCCTTGAATTTCAAAAAGGAAAATCTTCGGATTCGGGCGCAGGCGGCGATTTCTCGAAAGAGCTTGGCGGGTGTGGCAGATGGCCTCTCTTTCCAAAGAGGCCGTCTTTCGATAGAATGGAACCCGGCACAGGGCCGTCAAGGGACGGGCAACTAAGGAGATGATCGATGTGGCAACGGATTTCAGGCGCGGCGCCGTACGGCTGGCTTGGATCATCGTGACGGTGCTGGCCATTTATATCCCTTTGCGATTCTTCCTCATCGATTACGGGCCGCTGGCGTTTACGCCCGTTCACTTGGGCCGGGTGGCGAGTTTGGCCTTCCGCTTTGGCACGGACATATTAGTGGTCGTTCTCGTGGCGTGTTTATGGGCTGCCAAGGGAATTAAAGGTTTTCGGTTTCAGTGGATCGATTACGCCGTGCTCCTCTTTGTACTAGTGTCTTTCCTTTCGATGGTGGTCAATCACACCTCGTTTCTTCGCTTTGGGGCGACCATGCGCGGATTGTTCGTGGTTTACGTGGTCGGTTTTGTGATGGCCCGCCTGCCTGTGGACGCCGTGTGGCTTCGCCGTGCGATGTGGGCATCCGGTGTGACGCTGGGATTGATCCTCTTCGTGGGGTTCCTGCAGGCTTTGGGATGGCCTGAGCCAAAGGCTTGGATCGAGGCCTTGACAGGCATCAATGCCGGACGGATTATGTCTCTGCTGGAGAACCCGAATACATTGGCGTCGTATCTGGTTATCATGTTCTTTCTCGGCATCCTCGTTTTGCCCGAGAAACACCGACCGTGGATGGCTGCCATTCTGCCGGTTCTCTATTACACGTTCTCCCGCAGTGGTTGGCTTGGGTTTGTCGTCGGCCTCATTGCGGCATGGCGGTTATTGCCTTGGCGGCAGTGGGCAAAGATACTGGGCATCGGGGCCATCATCACGGCACTCATTGTTGTGGTGAACCTCACCTTCGGGCCTCCTCTGGCACATCTCGGCTTTGGCGAGCATCTGGGGGCCAACCCCTTTAACCGGGTGACAAAAACCCTGTCTCAACGCGAAATTGGCAACAGTATGTTTAACGGGCGGTTATTTATCCTGAAGATCGCCCTCAATACGGTTAAGGAGCGGCCATTGCTCGGCTATGGGTCCGGGACGTTCGGGGGCGGTGGGACGGTCGTTAAAGATCTCGCGAAACGCTATCACATGCCCACTGACATGTATTCGGACAGTCAGTACAACCGGATCATCATTGAGACCGGTCTCTTGGGGTTCCTCTCCTTTGGCTTGATCCACCTCGTCCTGTTGTGGAAGTCCTGGAAAGCAGGAGGGAAGATTCGATATGCGGGGTTGGCCCTGATTCTGGCTATCGTTGTGATGGATGCCTTTAACAATCTTTGGGAACTGCAACAGGTGATGTTTCCCTTCTGGATGCTGGCGGCCCTATCGTACCTTCGTCGAGATGGCTGGTCTCTGGGAGAGCGTTCTGAGTCGTCCAAGCCCGGCATAGGATAAGGTGACATGTCCGAGTCGGGAGGGAGACGGGATGGCCGACGAAAAAGGGAGGGTCACCAAGCCGGCGCCGAGGCACCACGTGAATATGGCCAATCGCCAATACGTCGAGGTGACCGGCGTCCTGCAAGTGGAGAGTTTCGACAGCGAGCAATTTGTCCTTCAGACCCCGTACGGTTTTCTGGCCATACGGGGCGAGAATCTGCATATTAAGACACTGAATCTGGAAGACGGCATCGTCATCATCGAAGGGGTTGTATTCGAAATGGGGTATGATGACGACGGGCCGGGCCCCGCCGAACGGGCCAAGGGATGGCTGACCAAGCTGTTTCGTTAATCCCGGGGCGAGGAGGGCGGGAGATGCCGCTTCAGGGTCAGTGGCTGGTGGTGGCCGCGTTAGCGGGGTGCGGAGCTGCCCTCGGTGCGGGGTATGATCTTTACAACACGATTCTCCAAGGGCGCAGGGGATGGCGGTGGTTAATCCCCCTTGCCGATGTGGCTTTCTGGGCGGCTGCCCTCGCCGGAGTGTTTTGGGTGCTGCTGGTGACATCGGACGGGGAAATGCGCCTCAGCTTTTTTGCCGTTATGGGCCTCGGGTTCGGTTTGTACCGAGTGTGGTTCCACCCGACGGTCGTTCGGTCGGTGGAAGGGATCGTCAGGGTTCTGACATATTGTGCCCGGGTCGGATACAGACTATGGATGATCGCGGTCTGGCAACCCGTGCTGGGGATCTTTCGCTTGGTGATACGAACCCTTGAAGGGATCTTGCATATTCTCTCATTGTTTGAGAATATAATCCTGTGGCCCTTAGGTTTTGTGACCGGGCGGGTTCAAAAACGCCTAAAGACTAAAGATCCTACCAAGTCGGCAGAGCGGAGCAGGGGAATTCGCGGCCTGTGGTCCTGGATCGGACGTTGGATTAAGCGCTCGGTGAAGAAAGGGTGAATGTTGCGCAGGACGGTGGGAGCACAGGACGATGGAAAGAGGTGAGAGGCATGACGCGTGAGATGGTTCGACGTCGCCGCGAGAATGTCATACGCCTGACCGGGCGGAGAAAGGGCCGTCGCTGGCGGTTGCCGCGTCTCAAGCTCCGCTACCTCTTTCTTTTATCTGTACTCGCTTGGGCAGGGTACACGGCGGTGTTTGTGCAATGGCCCAAGATGAGGAGCCTGGAAGCCCAGCAAGAACAAGCCAACGCAAAGTTGCAGCGGGCACAACAGCAAAACCAAGCATTAAAGGAGCAGGTGCGTCTTCTTCAGCAAGATCAGTACGTCGCCGATTTGGCCCGCCAACAGTTCCACATGGCCAAGCCTGGTGAGATTTTATTTACGACTCAGAACTCTGCAACACCTTGACACATTTTTCGTCCCCTCGCTATAATTTATACCGGTCATCTTTCTCATTTTCTAAGGAGGAACTTCCCTTAACATGTCAATTGAATTAGGCAGCAAACTTGAAGGGAAAGTGACGGGGATCACGCATTTTGGCGCATTCGTCCTTCTTCCCGGTGGCGTCACGGGCTTGGTGCATATTTCGGAGATCGCCGACACCTATGTTCGAGATATCCGCGACTACTTGAAGATCAACGACACCGTGACGGTGAAGGTTATTCACGTGGATCCGAACGGGAAGATCGGGCTCTCCATCCGTCAGGCTAAGGAAGGATCTGCTGCCGAACATCGAGGTTCCCAGGGGGGACGCGAGCATGGGCGAGATCGTCACCCAAGGTCGCGGTCGTCCCGTATGTCGTTTGAGGACAAGTTGAATCGGTTTATGAAAGACAGCGAAGAGCGGTTACAAGCGTTGAAGCGCAGTGAAGCCAAACGTGGTGGCCGCGGCGGCCGGCGCGGGTAATCCTTGATCCGTCTCCTTTCAACTGGTCTGATTCGGTCTTTTTCCGGCACCGTGCAGGTGCCTTCTTTATGGTGGGCAGGCTTTTTATATCTTGACATGGATTTGGTGCTGCAGTATGATTAATTTTGTGACTAGCGCGGGGTGGAGCAGTCCGGTAGCTCGTCGGGCTCATAACCCGAAGGTCGCAGGTTCAAATCCTGCCCCCGCAACCAAGGCGGAGTAGCTCAGGTGGTCAGAGCATGCGGTTCATACCCGCAGTGTCGGGGGTTCGAATCCCTCCTCCGCCACCAGCATGAGTAACGCGTACCCCGTGAGGGGTTTTTTTGTTTGTGAGAAGGGCATGGGCGACGCGCTCGTGCCCTTTTATGATTCATGATCTCAAGATCAGAGATATGCCCATTGCATCTCAGAGATGTTGATTGTAGAATAAACAATGTTAAAGGAAAAGATAAAGGATATGGAGGTCCGGCCATGAGCGGGTGGGTGTCGCAATGTCCCGCTTGTTTTGGAGAGTTGACAGTGGCGGAACTGGAGTGCGAGAGGTGCGGCACCGTGATCCGGGGCCATTTCAGTCCCGGGCCATGGATGCGCCTAAAGCCGGATCAGTGGGATTTTGTCCTGCGTTTCTTGAAAGTCCGGGGCAACCTTCGGGAGATGGAGCGCGAGCTCGGAGTTTCTTATCCCACAATTCGGGCCCGATTGGAGCAGATCCTCCGGGTTCTCGGGTTGGAAGAGGGAGAGGCTGCGGGAACCGGTGGAAGCGTCGGAGAGGCGGCGAGTGTTCTTCAAGCGCTAGAGGCTGGCGAATTATCGGTGGACGAAGCGATCCAAGAACTGGAGAACATCTCGAAAGGAAGGGGCACCCATGCGTGAGGAGCGAATGATGATCCTTCGGATGATGGAGAAAGGGCAAATCACCGCGGAAGAAGCAGAACGCCTTCTTCGAGCGCTCGGGGACACGGGGAAGGAAAGCTCTTGGAGCACCCGGGGTCGCACGTGGGATTTCGGCCCGGTGTGGCAGGATGCAGCTCGCAATGTGCGGGATCTCGGAAGGCAGATGTCGGAGAAATTGGGAAAAGAACTTCAGCAGGCGATGGAGTCCCTGGCTGCATTGCCGGAATGGTTCGGGCGCTGGGAGATCGGGGGCGCCGTGGTTGAACAGGTGTATCGGGGCCCGGGGCCGCTCTCCGCTCTGGAGATTCGAACCCTTCACGGGAACGTGCGGGTGGTTGCCGAACGGCGCGAAGACGTGGAACTTCATGTCCGGGCTCAAGTTTCTGACGGCGGCAGCTGGACGGGGGAAGGGAACCCCTTGGATGCTTGTTGGCGCGCAGAGGGCGGGGAAGTGAAGTTTATCGTCGACGATGAGGCGGAAGTGGTTCGGGGGGCTCATGTGACGGTCCGGGTTCCGGAGGCACCTTTTGACCGGTTAGCGGTTCGCCAAACGAACGGCAGGATTCGGATCGAGTTGGTTCAAGCGCAGGTGGTGGAGTTGATGACCACCAATGGTGCCGTAGAGCTGGAGCAAGTTGCGCCAGCCCCGGATGGTCGAGTGGAAATCCGGGTGGTCAACGGAAGGATTTCCTGGACTGTACCCAAAGGGACTGCCCTGGACGGTACGCTGAAAACGGGAATCGGGGTGGCGGATATTCGCGTGCCCACCCGATTGGCAGAAGGCGGCCGGATTGTCCGCCGCCGAGGAGAGATCATCCTCCGGGCTCCCCAACAGGTGCCCGCCTGCACAGTGGATGTGGATCTGCGGACGGGACGGCTGGAAATCACGGAAGTGTGATTCGTGGTTGACCCGTGAGCCCGGCGCGAACCGTCCAGGGCTCACGGGTCTGCTTCAAGATGGGCCCGGTATTTATAAAATACTCGGTTGAGCATGATCACTGACCGCTTGTCTTTCTCCCGGAACGCTTTTGCCAGTTGATTGCGCAGCCAACTGGGCATTGGAATCCCTCCCCGGGCTGGTCTTACCTGCATATATACGCCGGGGCTTCCGGGAGGGAGCCTGTCAGTCGCCAATCCTTTCGAAATGGACACGGGGAGGTTGATAAGTTTCCAGCCGGCGGAATCCGATTCCTTTTTCCTGGAGAAGGCGGGAGACCTTCTCCAGGTCCTTTTCATAGGGGCGATGGTACACGATTTCGGCAATGCCGCTGTTGGCCAACATGTTGGCACAGGTCCAGCAAGGCGAATCGGTGACATACACCGTAGATCCGAGGCGCTGAGCGCGGTCGGTGAAGAGAATGAGGTTCTGTTCGGCGTGAATTGTGCGGATGCAGTGTTGCTTCTGAACGATTTCGCCTGCCGGGTTCTTCTCATAAACGTCTACCAGCAGACATCCTCCCTCGTAGCAATCTGTTACCCCTGCTGGTGCCCCGTTATAGGCACTCCCCATTAATTTGCGGTCCTGAACCAGGACGGCCCCCACTTGTCGTCGGGGGCACGTTGCTCGGGTGGCCGCCATGTAAGCGATATCCATAAAATAACAATCCCACGATTTACGCGAATGTGACGATTGGTGTCGCACGGTGCGGCCCTCTTTCTCTTTCATTTCTCCTTCATTTTACCGGAATTGAGCCGGTCGTGTCGAGGCAGTGAAATCACGTGTTCCCGGATTGTCGAAGGAAACGGCAAAACTCGGCGCGAAATAACGGGACCTGTCGAGGAAAATGTCGGAACTTTTTTCATTGGCGCCGACGCGGTTTGACACCCTTCTTGCTCCGGCTTGTCCTATAATGACCCTACTCTAACAACGGGTGGTGGAGAGGATGGCAAAGCAAATGGTGAACGATCGCCGGGTGCGCTGGGGCGCAAATTGGGTTAAGGGGATCGTCGACCGGTCCAGGCGAATGAGTCAGCATTTTTCTCTGGTGTGGGGCATTCGCATCCTGCTGGCCGCGATTGGGTTCTTTCTTGGCCGGGCATGGATTGTCGGCCTTTTGTCTCCTTTTTCCCTGGCCTATTACGCTGTGGTCCTGGGAAGTCGCAGAACGGCTGCCCCCCTGGTGTTTCTCAGTATTTTGGCGGGGGTGGCCACGGTTTCAGAGGATCCGCATCGAGTGTTTGTCGTGTTGACCACGTTGACGGCGTACCGCATGGTTTTTGGGTGGCTGTCCCGTCGGCAACGGCTGGGTTCGGTGGAAGTGCCCGTGGCCGTCATTGGAACTGACATCCTGGTCAAAGGATTGGACGCGGCCATTGCAGGAGGAGGGAACCCCTTTACCTGGGCGGTGGTGGGATTGGACGCCGTGCTCGCGGGGATCCTCAGCATGATTTTCCTGCAGGCCATCCCGGTCCTGAGCCACCGGGCCCGGGTGCGGCCTTTACGGGCGGAGGAGATTCTGTGCCTCGTGATCCTGTTTGGATCGGTGTTGACCGGTATGCAGGGGATTGCGGTTCACGGGGTGTCTCTTGACGCCGTTCTCAGCCGGTACTTGCTCCTGATCTTCGCCGTGATCGGAGGAAGTGGGCTCGGGGCAGCCGTGGGCGTAGTCACCGGGATCCTCATGACTTTGGGGAATATGGCGTCGATCTACGAAATCGGGGTCCTCGCCTTTTCCGGATTGCTGGCCGGCCTGCTCCAAGAAGGCAAAAAAATTGGCGTCGGTCTGGGGGCGATGATCGGGTCCATTCTGCTGACCGCCTACTCCTCGGATTGGCATCAGGTGTCTCTGGGGTTGCAGGAGACCGTGGCCGCTTTCCTCCTGTTCGCCTTGACTCCGAGTGCCTGGATCGATTATGCTGCCCGGTTTACCCCTGGAACTCGGGAGTATGCCGGGGTCCGCCAAGACTACGTGCGGCGGGCCCGGGACATGATGGCCGCCCGAATCCGGGAGGTTTCAGAGGTGTTCGATGAACTGGGACAGGCCTTCCGTGGGGCCGAGCGGTCCACCCGGGAACCGGAGGATCTGCTCAACGAAGCGGTGGAACGATCGGCGAGGATGGTTTGCGCCTCCTGTGCCCGGCGCAACGTCTGCTGGGAACGGGACTTTTATGCGACATATCGGGCAATGGCGGATGCGATCGCCCTTATGGACATCGATGGGCCGATCCAGTCCCGGGATGCACCCGATGATCTTCGGCGACGCTGTATTCGAATGGAGCGCATGATTCCTGCCCTTTGGCAGTCCCTTGAGGTCATTCGCCGGGATGCCTTCTGGAACCGACAAATCCGGGAAAGCCGGGAATTGGTGGGAGCCCAGCTTGAAGGTGTTTCTCAAATCATGACCAATTTAGCCGCTGAGATTCAGCGGGAGGTGAACACGGCATCGGAGCAAGAGGAGCATGTCCTGGCGGCATTGGAACACATTGGCCTGCACATTCAACAAGTGGATATCATCAGTCTCGAAGAAGGGAAGGTGAGCATTGAGATCACCCAAGCGATGTGCACCGGCCATGAAGAATCAGCCAAATTGATTGCCCCCCTGTTGTCCGATATCGTGGGCGAACCGATTTCCGTGGAGCGGATCCACTGCAGCCGGGGGGAGGGACCGTGCACCGTGTCGTTCACCTCTTCAAAATCTTTCGCGATCCGGGCCGGGGTGGCCTCTGCGGCCAAGGGTGGTGCCATTCTGTCCGGCGATTCTTATACCCTGCTCGATGTCGGCAACGGCAAGTTCGCGGTGGCGATCAGTGACGGTATGGGGAACGGGGAGCGCGCCCAGGCGGAGTCCAAAGCTGCGGTTGGCATGCTGGAACAATTGTTAAAAGCGGGGTTTGATGAGCAACTGTCCGTCCGTACGGTGAATGACGTACTGATGCTCCGGTCGAAGGACGAGATGTACGCAACTTTAGACCTGGCCTTGGTGGATTTGTTTACGGCTCGAACCGAATTTCTCAAGATCGGTGCGGTTCCCAGCTTTGTCAAGCGAGATGGCGACGTCTTTGTGATCCAGGGTCGGGGGTTGCCGATCGGGATTCTCGACAACCTATCTTTCGACGCGATCGAAGAGACGCTAAAACCGGGAGATCTGTTGATCATGGTCTCCGACGGCGTCTTCGAAGCTGCCCGGCACACGGAAGAACGGGAGGCATGGCTCTTGCGGCAAATTGCGCGGATCGAGTCCCGGGATCCCCAGGAGGTGGCCGACCTTTTGGTGGAGATGGCGGTTCGGATGAATCGGGGGGAAGTTCCGGACGATACCACCGTGGTGGTGGCGCGAATCGACCCCGCGGAACCGGAATGGGCCACGATCCATCTTCCCGGGGTGCCAAAATTGCGTCGTCCCAAGCGACCGGCCGATGGTCGCCGGGTGGTGGGGGTGAGCGGGTAGTCCCAGATGGAAAGATCTCGGAGCAAAAACGGTACCGGTACGACTTTTGTTCTGACGGCCCTCCCGTGTACAATAAAAGCGGGGATACCGAGGAGACGGGAAGGGAACCACGTGGAGCATATTATGGCCGTCTGTTTACAGGCGGGGTCCATTCTTTTACGAAGCGGGGCGGAAACATCCCGGGTGGAGGAGACGATTGCTCGTCTGGCCCGGGCGGCGGGGGTGGACCGGGTGGACACCTTTGTCACCCTCACCGGAATTTTTATTTGCCTCGAAAAAGATGGGACGTCCTTGACTCGCCTGACCCGGGTACATCAGGTGGGTACCGATCTGCAGCGGGTGACAGAAGTGAATCACCTGTCTCGCCAGTTCGTTCGCGGGGAACTGTCGTTATCTGAGATTCAGGAGCGGTTGACGGCCTTGGAGAGCCGACGCCCCCTCTATCACCCGCTGCTCCGGGCAGCGGCCGCTTTTGTCTCCGCCGGTTCCTATGGCTTTCTCATGTCCGGGAACTGGCGCGTTTTGCTTCCATCGGCCCTGGGCGGGGTTGTGGCCCACTTGGTTTCCCAATGGAACACAAGGGGACAGGGAGGCAACTTTTTGCGCGTTTTTCTGGGTGCGATGATCGGTTCCTCCGCCGGGGTTGGAGCCGCGTTTCTCGATGGCGGCCCGGGCCGGGTCGGTCAAATCGTGGTGGGCGCCACCATCCCGCTGGTTCCGGGTGTGGCGGTGACCACGGCTATTCGAGATCTATTATCCGGGGACCTCTTGTCAGGCATGGCCCGGGGAACCGAGGCGCTGCTTACGGCAGTGGCTATTGCCATGGCGGTGGGGTTAGTACTGGGGGTCGTATTATGACGGGGCCAACGGCGGCCGGGGTGCTGGCGAGTTTCCTTTCCACGGTGAGCTATGCTGTACTGTCGGGCGTTCCACTTCGGGCGCTGTTCCCGGCGGGCCTTGCCGGTGCCCTGGCCTGGACGGTTTACAGCATTGGGTCAGCAGCGGGGATCGGCCCCGTGGCGTCAACTTTTGCAGGGGCTCTCAGTTCCGCATTTTTGGCGGAAGGGCTTGCCAGGCGGATGAGGATGCCTGCGACGTTGTTTCAACTAAGCGGCATCATTCCGTTGGTTCCTGGGATCACCGCCTTCGCCACTATGCGGGATTTTGTAACGGGGGATTACCAGCAAGGTCTAGCCGACGGGACCATGACCGGGTTTTTAGCCGGCGCCATCGCGGCTGGACTGGTATTCGCAGGCACAGCGGTTCGGGGGCTGGGGAGGCGAGCCCGTGATCGACAAGCTCATTGATTGGTTTGACAGGCATCGGGAGCTCCCAACGCTTCGCCGGGTGGTGGTGGCCGTATCCGGGGGCGTCGATTCCATGGTCGCCATGGATTTAATCGGCCAGTTGTCCGGCGCCCTCGGATTCAGTGTGGTGGTGTGCCACGTGGATCACCGCATGCGGCCGGAATCCGAGGATGAACAGCGGTTTGTCGAGGCTGAGGCAGTCCGGCGGGGCTTGACGTTTCACGGGGTTGCCGTGGATGTTCCGGGTCGAATTCGAGCAACGGGCGAATCCCCCCAAGCGGCGGCGCGCGCGTTGAGATATGAGGCGTTGACCCAGTGCGCCCGGGAGGCAGGGGCTGAGGCGGTGGTTTTAGCCCACCATCAGGATGATCAAGCGGAAACGGTGTTGCTTCGACTTCTTCGCGGCGCCTCACCCACGGGTCTGGGGGGGATGAACGAGGTTCGGCGGTCGGGGGATTTGTGGTGGCTGCGCCCTTTCCTCAAGGTGACGAAGGCGGAGCTGGTCGCCTATGCAGCGGATCACGGGATTCCTTATCGCGAGGATCCTTCGAATTGGTCCACGAAGTATCTGCGCAACAAAATCCGCCTGCAATTGATTCCTCTCCTCGAAACGGATTATCAGCCCCGGGTAAAAGACCATTTGGCGCGTTTGGCTCAGATGATACAGGAAGATGAAGCGGTACTCACCTCGATGGCCCTGGAGGCCCGAGACCGGTGTGTAAGGGTGGGATCAGGGAATTATCGAATCGATATCCCGCGGTTTTCCGACCTGCCGGCGGCTTTACAACGCCGGGTCCTTACACTAATATTAGATTATCCCTCTGAGCGGTTGCCCGGGTGGGGAGCGATTCAGGTGGAAGCTCTGCGAAACTTGGCCCTTCACGGCCGCTCGGGAAGCGAGTTGCGGTTGTCCGGTGGTTGGCGGGCACGGCGTGTGTACGACGAGTTGGTGTTCGACCGATTCGGCGAGGAAGGCCGCCCCATCGGGGTTGGCCCTTTAAGTGCATCCCCCATCCCGTTGTCGGTGCCGGGGCGTACCTCTTGCCCGATCCTGGGCGTGACGATCGATGCAACCGTAGTCTCCCGGCAGGAGTGGGAGCTGCGGGCAAGGGCTGAAGCGGCAAACGATCCGGGCGTCGGACCGTCAACTCCCGCCGTGGCTGATTTTGATTGGGAGAGGATGGAGGGACGCCCGCTTTTCATTCGATCGAGACTTCCGGGGGACCGGTTTGCACCCTTTGGTCTTGGAGGCACGAAAAAAATCAAAGACGTATGGATTGACGACAAGGTACCCCGGGAGTTGCGGGACCGGTGGCCTTTACTGGCGGCGGGGCGGGAGATCCTCTGGATTATCGGCTGGCGCCGGTCTGCCCATTGGCCGGTTACCAAGGACACCCAGCGGATTTTGCACGTGGAGGCAACATGGACAAACGAGGAGATTCGAGAGTGGGTCCACAGGAGAACGAGGAAAAACTGATGATGAAGGATCTGGAAACCGTTCTTTATACGGAGGAACAGATCTTGGCGCGGATTCGGAACATGGGGGAACAGTTGACGGCGGAGTATCGGGGAAAGTTTCCGTTGTTGGTCGGCGTTCTCAAAGGGGCGGTCATGTTCATGTCCGACCTGGTCAAACGCATGACGATCCCCCTGGAGATAGACTTTATTGCAATCTCTAGTTATGGAACATCGACTCGATCTTCAGGGGTCGTACGTATTCTCAAAGACTTGGATCGGGATGTGGATGGCCGACATGTGCTGATTGTCGAGGATATCGTCGATACCGGCCTCACTTTGGCTTACCTCCGCGACGTTTTGGTGCGGCGCAACGCGGCCTCGGTTAGGATTGCGGCACTCTTTGATAAACCCGGACGGCGGCAGGTCCCGATCGAGCCGGACTATTGCGGGTTCACCGTGCCCAACGCGTTCATTGTCGGCTACGGCCTCGATTATGCGGAGCGCTACCGTAATCTTCCGGATGTGGGGATTTTAAAAGAGAATGTGTACCGGGGCTCCGATACGCCGCGTACATAAACTCCGGTTCTCGATTGAGAGGGCCGGGGCTCTATGGTACAATTGTTTCCGCCGTGGCCGAGAGGAGGTCAGGAATGAACAAATTCTTCCGGAGCGCCGCATTTTATTTGCTGATATTTTTGGTGACGGTCGGCATCATTAACTTCCTCACTGCCGGCCAGCAAGACCGGCAGGATATCACATATAGCGATTTGATCAAGTATGTCCAACAGGGTTCCGTTCAAAGCATGGATGTGACGTCCGATGGTCTCACCCTCAGGGTGCAAGGCACGCTGACCGATGGTCGGACCTTCACCTCCCGGACGTTGTTTAGTGATCAATTTGTTCAGGATTTGAATAAATTGGCAACCAGCACCGGCGCGAAAATCAAGATCAATCCGCCACAGAAAGAATCGGTGTGGTTGAGCTTCTTGACGTCCATTGTGCCGATTGTGTTGATCTTCGTGCTGTTTTTCTTCCTGTTCAATCAAGCCCAGGGTGGCGGGACCCGGGTGATGAACTTTGGCAAAGCCCGGGCCAAGATGTTTACCGACGACAAGAAAAAAGTCACTTTTAATGACGTGGCGGGGGCCGACGAGGAAAAGGCCGAGTTGGAGGAGGTTGTGGAGTTTTTGAAGGATCCGCGGCGTTTCTCCAGTCTAGGTGCCCGAATCCCAAAGGGGATTCTCCTGGTAGGGCCTCCGGGGACGGGGAAAACGCTGCTGGCCCGGGCGGTGGCCGGGGAGGCGGGAGTTCCTTTTTTTAGTATCAGCGGATCCGATTTTGTTGAGATGTTCGTGGGCGTCGGCGCGTCCCGGGTCAGGGACTTGTTTGAGACGGCGAAGAAAAATGCTCCATGCATTATCTTTATCGACGAGATCGACGCCGTGGGCCGCCACCGTGGCGCGGGCCTTGGCGGAGGCCACGATGAACGGGAGCAGACCTTAAACCAACTGCTCGTCGAGATGGACGGCTTCAGCGGCCACGAGGGGATCATTATCATAGCTGCTACAAACCGTCCGGATATTCTCGACCCTGCCTTGCTTCGACCTGGACGGTTCGATCGCCAGATCACTGTGGATCGCCCGGATGTGAAGGGTCGGGAACAGATTCTTAAGGTGCATGCCCGCAACAAACCGCTGGGACCCGACGTATCCCTCGACGTAATCGCAAGGCGGACTCCGGGGTTTACCGGGGCGGATTTAGAGAACCTGTTAAATGAAGCTGCGCTGTTGGCCGCGAGGCGCAGCAAAAAAACCATTAACATGACCGAAGTCGAAGATGCCATTGACCGGGTCATCGCCGGACCCGAGAAGCGGAGCCGGGTAATCAGTCCGGTGGAGAAAAAGATCGTGGCTTACCATGAAGCGGGCCACGCGGTTGTCGGGTATTTTCTCAAGAATGCCGATGCGGTCCACAAGGTGACCATTATCCCCCGGGGAATGGCCGGAGGGTATACCGTGATGTTGCCGAAGGAAGACCGGTATTTTATGACCCGTTCCGAGATTCTCGATCGGGTGTCGGGTCTTCTCGGCGGGCGGGTAGCCGAGCAGATGGTGCTAGGTGAGATCAGCACTGGCGCACACAATGACCTGGAAAAAGCCACGGAAATTGTCCGTCGTATGGTGACTGAGTTCGGCATGAGTGACAAGTTGGGGCCGATGCAGTTCGGACACCGGCAGGGGCAAGTGTTTCTCGGCCGGGACATCGCTCATGAACAAAACTATTCCGATGCCATCGCCTATGAGATCGATAAAGAGATGCGCAGAATCATCGATGAATGCTATCGGCAGACAGAACAAGTACTCAGCGAGCATCGGGACAAGTTGGAACTATTGGCGCAAACCTTGCTGGAGCGGGAGACAGTGGATGAAGATGAAATTAAACAGTTGATGGAGCACGGGCAGATCATCGATAAGAAAACCGATGTCCGCGTAACCATTCAACCGCGCAATCCTGATCAGGAGGGCGGCGGGGATCCGGCATCTCCGCATGAGGAGGCGCCAGCCGAGGAAAACAAGACTCCGCCTCGCCAAGGGTAACGCGTAGGGTGCCGACCGAGGCGCCCTTTGTCATATTGAAGGACAAGCTGGGGACGGGGTGAGGGGGAGCAGGTTGTGCGGTTGACGTCAGTGAATCGTCTGGTGCCAGGGGATTGCTTGGCCCGACCTGTTTATGACGGGGAGGGACGGGTTCTCGTGGGAGTCGGGGTGCCCATGACGGCGACGATGATTCGGAGGTTAAAGGAACTGGGAGTGTATGCCTTATATCTGGAAGACGCTCGGACAGCGGACGTGGTATTTGGTGACCCCCTTGCCCCTGAACTTCGGAGACGGGCGGTGGAGGTGGTGCGGGAGGTCATGCACCGCCTGACCGAGGGGGACGAAGTAACGAAGCGTTTCGTCCTGCAGAAACAGGCGGCATCCATACGCGGTGTGGTGAATGATCTGGTCGAAGTGGTGCGGGAGAATCCCGAGATTCTCCAACAGGTGGCAGATATCTACACCGCAGACGGCTTTCTTTATCATCATTCAGTGCACGTTGCCATTCTGTCCATCGGATTGGGAATTGAGGCTGGGCTAACCAATGGGCAGCTCCGGGATCTCGGAATTGGAGCTCTGCTTCACGATGTGGGGAAGCTCCGTATCGCACCAGAAATTTTGAATAAGCCCGCCGAACTCACCCGTGAGGAATATGACCTGGTCAAGCGTCACACGACTTATGGATATGAAATTCTTCAGCGACTGGATGCGATATCGATCCCGAGCGCCCAGGTGGCCCTACAGCACCACGAGCGTATAGACGGTAGTGGCTATCCCCTGGGGCTGAAGGGGAATGAGCAGCATCTTTTCGGAAGGATTGCGGCAATTGCAGACGTTTACGATGCCATGACATCACACCGGGTCTACCGCCCGGGGTTCTTGCCCCACGAGGCTTATGAATATATCATGGCGGGATGTGGAACCTGGTACGACAGTGAATTGGTCAAGATTTTTGTCCGGCAGGTTGCGATCTATCCGGTGGGACAAACTGTGCGTTTGAGCACTGGAGAGGTCGGCGTCGTAACGGAGATTCCCCGAGGGTTTCCCCAGCGGCCCCGAGTTCGTGTCCTCTACGATCCTGAGGGGTGCGAATTGGCTCAGCCCTTTGAACGGGATTTGATTCGGGAATTATCTGTGGTCGTTGCCGATGTATTCAGCTAATGAATGAAGTCATCGGAGGGGGAGCAAGGATGGTTGTGCCCCGATACGTGGCATCCGTGGATCCAAGAGAGGCCCCAGCCCATGAGGTGGATGCTGTGGTGATCGGCGCCGGGATCGCCGGGTTATATGCGGCATTGAAGCTGGCCGCCTGGGGCAAAGTGGCGGTTCTATACAAAGGCGCCCCGGAGGACAGTAACACCTTTGCCGCTCAGGGCGGCATTGCTGCCGCGGTGGGTCTCGACGATTCTCCCGATTTGCATGCTCAGGATACCCTGGCTGCCGGAGCCGGCCTCAACGAACCGGAGGCGGTTCGGACGTTGGTAGAAGAGGCGCCCTCTGTCATCCGGGACTTGATCGAGCAAGGTGCCTCCTTTGACCGATCGGACGGGGAGTATGCTTTGACCCGGGAGGCGGCGCACAGTCGTCGGCGGATACTTCACTCGGGGGGCGACGCCACGGGGAAAGGGATTGCTTCCGCGCTCCTGCGGCAGGTTGGTAGACATCCGAACATCACATTGTGGGAACAAACGATGGTTGTCGACCTCTTGACGGTGGGCGGGCGTTGCGTCGGGGCGGTCGCAGTTCAGGAGGATGGCCGGGAAACGGTTTGGCACGTTTTCGTGGGCGCGGCCACCATCTTGGCCACCGGGGGAGCGGGTCAATTGTTCGCCCGGACCACAAACCCTGCAGGGGCTACAGGGGACGGGATCGCCCTGGCCTACCGCGCCGGCGCCGAGGTGAGGGATCTCGAATTTGTCCAGTTCCACCCCACGGCTTATGCAGGTGAAGGTGCTCCCGCCTTCCTTTTGTCGGAGGCTTTGCGGGGAGAGGGAGCGGTGTTGCGCAATCGGGACGGACATCGTTTTCTAGAAAATCACCCACAGCGCGAGTTGGCGCCGAGGGATGTGGTGGCGAGGGCGATTGCCAAAGAGTTAAACCAGGGAGAAGAATCGAGGGTGTACCTTGATATGACCCATCGGCCCGCGGAGTGGCTGAGGGATCGGTTCCCGAATATCTACGATTTTTTACTGGGCCAAGGAGTAGACATGGCCAGGGATTGGATTCCGGTAGCGCCTGCCGCCCACTACATGATGGGCGGCGTGGTGACCGATTTAGACGGGCGGACGACAATTCCTGGGCTTTTTGCTGTCGGTGAAACGGCCTCCACCGGTGTTCAGGGAGCGAATCGATTGGCCAGCAACTCCCTGATCGAGGGAGCCGTCTTCGCCCGACGCGCTGCAGAGCGGGCCCGGCAAGAAGGGTTCCGCCGCCGGCGCTCCTTGTCGCTGAACGGACCGGAAGTCGCAGATGAGGGGTACCCCTCGTCTATTCGCAGCCTACCTGATCCGCGGGTGCCAGGGGCCATTGAATCGTTTCGCCGGGAGCTACAAAGGCTGATGATGAAAGAGGTCGGTGTCTTTCGGTCCGGGGACTCCATCGCCCGGGCCTTATCAGGGCTTGGCCGGTGGCTGCCGTCTTTGGTTTACCCGGTTCGAAATCGTGCCGAGGCGGAATGGGTCAACCTGCTGACCACCGCGTTTCTAGTGGTTGAAGCGGCACAGTTGCGCAAGGAGTCTCGGGGAGCACACTATCGGCATGATTTCCCGGAGACGAACGATACCGAGTGGCGAGCTCATCTCGTGTTTTCTCGGGATCGAGGTGCCTACATCCGGGAGGTGGACAGATAGATGGAACTGGATAAGGAAGAAATCCTGGAGGTGGTCAAACGAGCCCTCCGGGAGGATGTTGGACACGGAGATGTCACCACGCGTCATGTTGTTCCTGCAGGGGCTCGAGCCCGTGGTACGTTTCGGGCAAAGAGTTCGGGTGTGATCGCGGGTTTGCCCGTGGCCCGTCAGGTTTTTGAGATCCTCGATCCCGAAGTCACCTTCCAAGAATCGCTGCGGGAAGGAGAGTCCGTGGGCCCCGGACAGATCGTCGCCGTGGTTGAAGGGCGAGCTTCCTCCATTCTGACGGGGGAGCGGGTGGCACTGAACTTCCTGCAAAGGCTTTCGGGGATTGCCACCAAAACGGCCAAATTCGTGGAGTCGGTCCGGTATTATCATGCGAGGATTACGGACACTCGCAAGACGACTCCGGGCCTCCGCGCGTTGGAAAAGTATGCCGTGCGGGTGGGCGGAGGGTATAATCACCGCTTTGGTCTCTTTGATGCCGTGCTCATCAAAGATAATCACATTGCTGTGGCCGGAGGCGTGAAACAAGCGATCATGGCCGTCAGACGCGGGGCTCCCCATACCATGAAGATCGAGGTCGAGGTGGAAACCTTCGAGCAAATTGACGAGGCACTGGAAGTCAAAGCGGACATTATCATGTTGGACAACATGACGGTGGAGCAGATGAAGGAAGCGGTGGAGCGCATCAATGGCCGGGCGGTGGTCGAAGCATCCGGTGGGGTAACAGAGGAAAACGTGGTAGACATCGCGAAAACGGGTGTTGATTACATATCGGTCGGGGCTTTGACCCATTCATCGACCGCCCTGGATATTTCTCTCGATCTCGATCTGGTTCCCAGCGAAGCTGAGGAGGGCCAGTCGTCGGCGTCCGAATGAACGGTGGAATGAGGGGTAGCCATGTTATTGACGATGGATGTAGGGAACACCAATATTGTGCTGGGTGTCTATAAGGGTCGCGATCTTCTTTATCACTGGCGCATGGCCACTGCCCGGGAAAAAACGGAAGATGAACTGGGCATGATGATTAAAAGCTTATTCGCCGATCAGGGCGTGTCCGTATCGGATATTGACGGCGTCGTGATTTCCTCCGTGGTCCCCCCATTGATGCTGGCCTTGGATCGCATGTCGAAAAAATATTTTCACAAAAAACCGTTAATCATAGGTCCGGGGATTCGCACTGGCCTTCCGATCAAGATCGAAAATCCCAAAGAAGTGGGGGCGGATCGCATCGTCAATTGCGTGGGCGCCATCGAGCTTTACGGGCCGCCTCTGGTGATCGTCGATTTTGGAACGGCCACCACCTTTGACGTAGTGAATGAACGGGGAGAATATTTGGGCGGGCCGATCGCTCCAGGTATCGCGATCTCGGTGGAAGCTTTATTTCAGAGGGCCGCGAAGCTGCCCCGGATCGAGTTGGTCAAGCCCGATCACGTTTTGGGCCGCAATACCATCGACATGATGCAGTCCGGCGTCATCTACGGATTTGTGGGTCAAGTGGACGGGCTCGTAACGCGGATTCGCCGGGAGCTGGGCCTGCCTTTTCGCGTCATCGCGACTGGAGGCCTGGCCGAGTTGATCAGTTCGGAATCGGAAACCATCGAAGAGGTTAACCCTTATTTAACCCTTCATGGCTTGCGGATCATTTGGGAACGAAATCGCTGACCGATGGGTCATCGGCGCGAGAACCGGGATCGACATTCGGGAGGGAAGACTTTGCATGACTACATAGTCCGTGCAGTGGCCCGTTCTGGCAAAGTGCGCGCTTACGCAGCCAGGACGACGGAATTGGTGGAAGAATTGAGGCGGCGCCACGGCACTTGGCCCGTGGTGACAGCTGCCTTGGGCCGGGCAGCCACCGTCGGCGCGATGATAGGGGCCATGCTGAAAGGAGATCAACGTCTCACTGTTCAAGTCATGGGAGACGGCCCCATCGGAACCATCGTTGTGGATGCTGACGCGGCAGGCCGGGTTCGGGGCTTCGCGGATCACCCAAATGTGGATCTCCCGTTGAACGATCAAGGAAAACTTGACGTCGCAGGTGCCGTAGGAAAAGGGGCTCTCTATGTCGTAAAAGATTTAGGATTCGGGGAGCCTTATCGAGGTAGTGTCCCTCTCGTGTCTGGCGAACTCGGGGAGGATTTCGCGTATTACTTCGCGGTTTCAGAGCAATTGCCATCCTCGGTGGGCGTAGGGGTGTTGGTGGATGCACATGGAAGGGTCAAACAGGCCGGCGGATTTATCATCCAGTCATTTCCGGGCCTGTCTGAAGAGGAAACCACCGATCTGGAAGGGGCGCTGACCAGTATCCCATCGGTGACCGCGATGTTGGACCGGGGTGTGACTCCCGAAGAGCTGTTGGCGCATGTGGTCCCGGATGTCCGGGTTCTCGATCGGGTACCCGTTGCGTTTCGGTGCAGGTGTTCTCGACAACGGATCGAAAGGATTTTGGTGGCTCTGGGCAAGGAAGAGCGAGAATCCCTTTGCCAGGAACAAGGCGGCGCCGAAGTTCGGTGCCAGTTTTGTGGGAAGGTGTACCGGTTTAGTTGTGAAGCACTTCGGGCTTTGGACGAAGGACGATCGGTGTAGGAGGCGATAGGCAGTGGGGGGGAAGGTTCGCGGAGCTTGGGTGGTTTACCTCGACACCCCGGAGTTGTGGCGAGAGGAGTGGCGGCTAATCGGGGATGATCCGGTGGACACGCCGGCAACCGGGGGACTAACAAGTCTATTTCCCCTGCAGGTACGTTTGGACTGGGAAGATGGGGTGGAATCCGATGTACGGCTATTGGGGATTTTTTCCGAGACCGGGTGCCAGGTGAGCGCCGGCCGTCGCCACTGGATTGTGACAGCGGCTAAGGAACAGCTCTTCCAGGCGGCGGATCGTCTTTTAGAAACACCGGGAGACCCAGGGGCGGCCGAGGTCGGCACCGCTCTGCGGGATGCTGTGCAACGGTCGGAAAGAGCGCGAAAACCGTTGACAGTGGGACCCTGGACCTGGGGTTGGGAGCGTACCCTCGTCATGGGGATCCTCAATGTCACTCCGGATTCCTTTTCGGACGGGGGGCGGTTCAACGACCTGGAAAGGGCTTTGGCCCACGCCCGGGAAATGGTGGCTCAGGGGGCGGACATCATCGATATCGGCGCGGAGTCGACTCGCCCCGGCCATTCGCCGGTTAGCGCCGAGGAGGAATTGCGGCGTCTGTTGCCAGTGGTACGGGCGGTGGCCCGGGAACTTGATGTGCCGATTTCTGTCGATACGTACAAAGCCCAGGTAGCCGAGGCCGCGATTCGGGAGGGGGCGCACGTGGTGAACGACGTCTGGGGGCTGAAGCGGGATCCGCGAATGGCCCCGCTGGTGGCGCGCCTCGGCGTTCCCGTGATTGTGATGCATAATCGACAGGCGCCTGTCGAGCGCGACCCCATTGGGACGCTCCTCCAGGACCTGTGGGAGTCGGTGCAGTTGGCGAGGCGAGCGGGTGTACGGGAGGAACAGATTATTCTCGATCCCGGCATCGGATTCGCAAAGACTTATGAGCAAAATCTGCTCATCATGCGGCGTCTGCGGGATGTCCGGGCTCTGGGTTATCCCGTTCTCCTCGGGACATCGCGAAAATCGATGATCGGTCGGACGCTCAATTTGCCCGTTGACCGTCGGGTGGAGGGAACCGCCGCAACGGTGGCCTTAGGCGTTGCCTTAGGCATGGATATCGTTCGCGTTCACGATGTACCGGAGATGGTGCGGACCGTTCGCATGACCGAGGCCATGATCGGAAGGGGGGCGTGAAGTGGACGCAATCAGCCTGCTCGGGATGGAATTTTACGCTTACCACGGCGTGTTCCCCGAGGAACAGGTTCTGGGGCAGAGATTTATCGCAGACGTACACTTACATTTTTCTACGCGGGCTGCGGGACAGTCTGATGATCTTCGTGATACACTGGATTATGCAGAGATTTACCGGGTGATCCGGGAGACGGTGGAAGGAAAAAAATACCGCTTGTTAGAAGCGGTCGCCGAGCGAATCGCCGACGCCCTGTTGATGCGTTGGCCGGTGGAAGGCGTACGGGTAAAACTTGTGAAACCATCTCCGCCTTTTCCCGGCACGATGCAGGGGGTGGCGGTGGAGATTGAACGCTTCCGAAACGATGCATGACGTGTACCTCGGGCTCGGGGCAAACCTTGGCGATCGGGAGACGTACCTCCGCCAGGCCGTGACTGGTTTACAACGAGACCTTGAACCGATTCGCATGAAGCTCTCTTCTCTTTATGAGACCGATCCCGTTGGGGTCGAACACCAGCCGTTATTCTTGAATGCCTGTCTGTTTTTGCGGACGGCGGCCCCTTTGCAAGTTGTTCACCAAGTCGCCCGGGACACGGAGACCCGACTCGGCAGGACTCGAACAATCCGATGGGGCCCCCGAACCATTGACATCGATATCCTTTTGTTCGATAACCTAGTGGTGAACACGCCGGAGTTACAGATTCCTCATCCCCGGATGCACGATCGCATTTTCGTGATGGTTCCCATGGCAGAGTTGGCTCCCGAACTCCGCCATCCTGTGCTCGGGCAAACGATGGCGGAGATTGCTGAACAGGCCCGCAAGAAGGGTGGGATTCGCCGATGGAAAATCGGTTGGGAAGGAGAATACGCGCCTTTCGAAAACTGAAGAATCTCACCCAGCGAGAGTTGGCAGATCGGATTCATCTCTCGGTTGCGGTCCTGGGCGCTATCGAGCGGGGGGCCAAGATCCCGTCGCCGCATGTGTTGCGGGCCATCGGGGAAGCCTTGGGGATCGACGAACAGGAGTTAGTCGGCGGCATCCAGGGTGGAGGTGATACCGTTTGATCAAAACTGATCTCCGCATTGGCGATGTGCAGTTGGACAACAATGTGATTCTTGCTCCCATGGCCGGGGTTTCCAATCCCGCCTTTCGCATTCTGGCGAAAGAAATGGGGGCGGGGATGGTCTGTGCTGAAATGGTGGCAACCAAAGGGATCGTGAATGCGAATGCGAAAACGTTGCGCATGCTCCATATTTTGCCAGACGAGCATCCCGTGAGCCTCCAGCTGGTGGGGAGCGACCTGGATTCTATGGTGCGGGCCGCCGAGACTGTAGGGACCGCCACCAACGCGGATGTGATCGACATTAACATGGGTTGTCCTGTGTTGAAGATTTATAAGAACGGTTCCGGCGCGGCGTTGGCCCGGGACCCGGACTATGCCGCTCGAATCGTACGAGCGGTTGTGCAGACGGTGGACAAACCAGTCACGGTAAAGTTCCGTAAAGGCTGGGATGACGACCATGTCAACGCGTTGGAGGTTGCCCTGGCCGTGGAGGAAGCCGGTGCAAAAGCTGTCACGGTTCACGGGCGAACGGCTAAACAGATGTACAGCGGTCACGCCGATTGGTCGATCATTCGGCAGGTCAAAGAGGCGGTGCGAATTCCTGTTATCGGAAATGGAGACGTATCTACCCCGGAAGCGGCCGCGCAAATGCTACAGGAAACTGGCTGCGACGGTGTCATGATCGGCCGGGGCGCTCTCGGCAATCCCTGGATTTTCCGAGAAACGGTGCATTATCTCAAAACGGGGCAGAAGCTCCCTTCACCAGGCGTTGATGAAAGGATTCGAGTGTGTCTTCGACATCTGGAGTTGCTGGTGGCAGAAAAGGGGCCTTGGATCGGCGTCCGCGAAATGAGAAAGCATGCTGGCTGGTATATCAAGGGGCTGCCGGACGCGGCATTGATGCGTCAGCAGTTAAACGAGGCAGAAACCGAAGAGCAGATGAGGAGTTTGTTAGAAGGATATGCCGAACGATTGACCCGCCGGGTCGGCTGACGGGTATGCCGCTGCCCGGCCCGGTACATACTAGGGCGGTCAGATTGAACAAACCTTCCTCTGATGGGAAGGGGTGACCACCCTGAGACATGTTGTCAGTGTGAGTCTGGGCTCGTCTCGACGGAATCACCGCGTGATCATGGAATGGGACGGCCAGATGTTGGTCATTGAACGAATCGGTACTGATGGGGATGTCCGCCGTGCCATGGCTGCCATTCGGGAATGGGATGGACGAGCGGCTGCCATCGGGCTGGGAGGGATCGACCGTTATCTGTACGTCGGCGGAAGACGGTATGTGTTCCGGCAAGCCGAGCGGCTGGCGCGCTTGGCTCACAAGACGCCAGTTGTGGATGGCAGTGGTCTAAAACACACGTTAGAACGCCGGGTGGTCCGTCAGCTGGCGGAAGATCCGCAGGTCGCACTGCGCCGGAAGAATGTTCTTCTCGTGAGTGCGGTGGACCGTTTTGGTATGGCTGAAACCCTGGTCGCTGAGGGGTGCCGGGTGACGTTTGGGGACCTCATGTTCGGCCTCGGTATCCCTGTACCGCTGCATTCTCTCCAAACGCTGAACCGAATGGGCCACGTCCTCGGTCCCGTTGTTACACAACTGCCGATTCACTGGCTGTATCCCACCGGGCAGCGGCAGGAGCAGATTCGCCCTAAGTACCGCCGAGTGTATCGGAGGGCGGACGTGATCGCCGGGGATTTTCATTATATACGCCGGCATCTGCCCGAAAGGCTGGAAGGTGTTTGGATCCTGACGAATACGGTGACCCGGGAAGATGAGCAATTGTTGCGCCGGCGGGGCGCGGGAGGGCTCATCACCACCACACCTGAATGGGAAGGGCGCTCGTTTGGCACGAATGTGCTGGAGGCTGTTTTTGTCGCCATGGCAGGGGAACCTCCTGCACTGCTCGGGTCCGGGCGCAACCTGTACCCGGATGAGTCTTTCTACCACTACTGGTTGGAGCGGCTGGGAGTACGTCCGAGGATTACTTGCTGGGGGGCGGGCGTTGATTGACGATCTAAACATTTCGTTCGTATAATAGGGGCGCGGTCGACCGAGTGCCCTGCAAGCACTGTCAACCTCCCATGCGTTGACGGTGCTTTCTAGCTCATTGAGGCGTGATACGGTATAATGGCACAACAGCGCCGTTCTTGTAAGATTGAATAAAGCCTTCGTTCTTGTCATACGATGCTATACACGTTGACTGGGAGAGCATAAGGGATTTTTCATTCCGCGTGGAGAAGGAGCGACCTGTATGTCGGAAAAAGAAGTGCTGCTAACCCCTGGGGGGTTGCAGAAGCTGGAAGAAGAATTGGAATATCTTAAATCGGTAAAACGCCGTGAGGTGGCTGAACGCATAAAAACGGCTATCAGCTACGGGGATATCAGTGAAAACTCGGAATACGAAGACGCAAAGAATGAACAAGCCTTTGTAGAAGGGCGTATCATTACCTTAGAGAAAATGCTGCGCAACGCGCGGATCATTAAGGATAGTGATGTGGATACCGATGTGGTGAGCATTGGGTCGACCGTTTCCCTTAAGGATCTCGAGTTCGGTGAGGTGGTGGAATACACCATCGTCGGCTCTGCGGAATCGGATCCGGTAGAAAACCGGATCTCCAACGAATCTCCCGTGGGCCGGGCGCTGCTTGGGCGGCGGGTGGGCGAAGTCGTCAATGTGGAGGTGCCGGACGGCGTGCTCCAATATGAAATTTTACAGATTAAGAAGTGAACCGATTTAACAGGAGTTGAAGGAGCGCATGACGGATCAAGATGGGCGCCGAAGGCCCGGGTTAACGGAAGAAACGAGTGAGGAGTTGTCCTCCCAGGAGATCGACCACCTGATGCAGGTACGGCTTGAAAAAGTCGAGAAACTCCAGGAGATGGGTGTAGAACCCTTTGGACATCGGTGGGTGCCTACGCATACCGCGGCCCAGGTGCTGGATTTTGCAGGAGATCGGTCAAAGGAGGAATTGGAACAAGAAGGACTTCATGTGCGGGTGGCCGGCCGAATCATGACCAAGCGCGGCCACGGAAAAGCCAGTTTTGCCCACATCCTCGATCGGAGCGGACAGATCCAGATTTACGTCCGCCTGGACCGGGTGGGGGAATTCGCTTACCAAGTATTCGACATGCTCGATTTAGGCGATATCATTGGCGTAGAAGGGGAAGTGTTGCGGACCAATCGGGGCGAAGTGACGATTTTTGCCGACCGGGTGGAACTGTTGACGAAGTCTCTCAGACCGCTTCCCACGAAATGGCACGGACTCAAGGATGTCGAATTGAGGTACCGACATCGCTATGTCGATTTGATCGTCAACCCCCAAGTTCGGGAGACCTTCGTTTTACGGAGCCGCATCATTCGGGTGATGCGCCGATTCTTGGACGATCACGGCTTCCTGGAAGTGGAAACTCCGACGATGCAGAGCGTGGCGGGCGGGGCGGCGGCCCGCCCTTTCGTGACCCACCACAACGCGCTGAATATGGAACTTTACATGCGGATCGCCATGGAGTTGCACCTGAAGCGGTTGATCGTAGGCGGCTTAGAACGGGTGTATGAGATCGGGCGGGTATTCCGAAATGAGGGGATATCGACAAAACATAACCCGGAGTTCACAATGATGGAGTTGTACCAAGCCTATGCGGATTACCGGGATATGATGGACCTTACCGAGAGCCTGATCGCCACCATCGCTCGGGAGGTGTTGGGAACGACTCAGATCCAGTATCAGGGTCAGGCGGTCGACCTCACGCCACCGTGGCGAAGGGAATCTATGATGGACTTGATTCAGCATTATACGGGCATTGACTTCCGCCAGGTATCCGGGACGGAACAGGCGCGACAGCTGGCTGAGAATTGCGGTGTCAAGATCGACCCGGGGATGGAATTCGGCCACATTGTGAATGAGTGCTTTGAACAGAAAGTGGAGCAGCATCTGGTACAGCCGACTTTCGTCTACGGGTACCCGGTGGAGATCTCCCCCCTAGCTAAACGCAGTGCTGCGGACCCGCGGTTGACGGATCGGTTTGAACTGTTTATCGTGGGTAGGGAGCATGCCAACGCTTTTTCGGAGCTGAACGATCCCGTCGATCAGAGGAAGCGCTTCTTGGATCAACTGGAGGAGCGCGCCAAGGGAAACGATGAAGCTCACGAGATGGATGAGGATTTTGTGACGGCGTTGGAATATGGAATGCCGCCCACGGGAGGCCTCGGGATCGGGGTGGACAGGCTGGTCATGCTCTTGACCGACCAAGCTTCGATTCGGGACGTATTGTTGTTTCCCTTGATGCGGGATCGTTGATGAGCCGCGAAAGTTCCAAGGGGGGGGATAGCCATTGGATGAAGAACAATTACTAAAAGAAGCCAGGAACAACCCTTGGTTTCCGGAGCTGCTTCAGATTGCCGCACGAAGACGCCCGACCTTTTTGGCCAGCTTGTTCGATCCCCAGGTGGAGTATTTGGCGAATGATTCTGTGGTAATCCGGATGAAGATCACGGAGCTTTTATACAATAATCTGCAGATTGTTCACGGGGGGATCACGGCGACACTCGCGGATACGGCCATGGGGCTGGCTGCCTATCACGCAAGTGGGCGGCCATCGGTGACTTTGTCGCTGACGGTGAACTATTTGCAACCTGGTTTGGGCAAGGAGCTGGTGGCGAAAGCGTCTGTCGTCCATCGAGGAGGCAGGGTAATCACGACGCGATGCGACGTGTTTAATGACGAAGGGGAAATTATCATCCAGGCCACCGGGACGTTTTACGCGCTCAAAGAAGGCCAGATTACCGATGGGTTGTCCTCGAGCTCGGGTGATGCGACTTTGTAAGGCGTCGCCGGCCTGTTGGTTGCAACAAGTACCCCGCAGACGGAATCCCCCCGCCGGGGGTGGTCAGCAGGTTGTTCCTAGACAACGGGATCTGAGGCTCCGCGACCAGAAGGCGTCCGGATGTGCATGGGTTCGCCAACGGAGTGTTCGGGGACCCGCAGGCCCTTGTCACGAAAGGACCGGCGTGATATAATAGATAATGCTCTCAAATGGGGCTGTCCCTAGGGGGCTGGAAAGCGAGGCGCGGCAGACGTCGCGGGCGTTTCCACGAACTACCGGTTGCATCATCAGCCGGGATTTGATAAAGTATCTCTTGTC
>NZ_JAILZZ010000024.1:0-40508 GCF_023512215.1 Kyrpidia sp.
GATATTTTCACCATCTGTTGGACCTCGGGCACCGAGGCGGAGCCAAAGGGCTGTCCCCTCAGCCACAACAACTGGCTGTTTCTGGCCCGAATGCTATCCAAGGCCACGGGCTTTGGGCCACACCAGACCCAGTTGTGTGTCGCACCTTTGGTGAACATGACGGCGGTGGGGGTGAATTTTATCCCCTGGCTGACCTTTGGCGGAACTTTCGTGTTGCACCATCCTTTTGACGCTGAGATTTTTATCGGCCAAATGGTGCAGGAGCAGGTTAATTTCACCATCTTGGTTCCGGCGGTTATCAATATGATCGCCAAGCACCCCAATGTGGATCAGTTTGACCTCCGGGCGGTGCGGACCATCACCACGGGGTCGGCGCCGCCGTCGCTGTGGGCGATGCAGGAGTTCAAACGGCGATGGGGCAGCGAGATCGTGAACATCTGGGGGCAGAACGAGGGGACGGGGCTGGTGGCCGGGCCGGTGGATGTGCCGGATCTGGCGCGCCGGGCGGACCGGTTTCCGGATTGGGGGAAGTCCGGCGTGGACTGGGTGGTCCAGGGAGTGCGGACGAAACTGGTGGATCCCGTCACCAAGGGGGTGCTCACCGAAGTCGGCGCCGTGGGGGAACTGGCCTACCGGGGGCCCAACGTGATGGCCGGGTATTACGGGCGGCCGGACCTCACCGCCAAGGCCTTCGACGAGGACGGATATTTTTATACGGGCGACCTGTTCCAGCGCAAAGAAGAGAACTTTATCGGATTTTTTGATCGAAAAAAGGATATTATCATCCGCGGCGGGTTCAACATCAGCGCCCAGGAGGTGGAAAATACCCTTCTTGGTCACCCGAAGGTGGCGGATGTGGCGGCGGTGGCGATGCCCGATCCGGTGCTCGGTGAACGCACCTGCGTGTACGTGGTGCCCCGGGCTCCGGGGGATCCCCCGACCTTGGAGGAACTGGTGGAGTTCATGAAAAACCGTGGAGTCGCCGTCTACAAGTGGCCGGAACGATTGGAGTTGATCGAGGCGATTCCCCGCAATCCGGTCGGGAAGATTTTGAAGAAGGAGCTCCGCGAGGATCTACGGGCGAAGATGGGGGCGGGTGAGGAGAGTCCATCCGTGCCTCTGGCGGGGACCGAGGGGTGAAACCTAGAGAGCGTCAGAAGAGTTTAGGAGATTCGGGCCCTTTTAGTCTCATGGCTCATCTCGCTTGCGCCCGCTTCAAAAGCGGGTTTTTCTTTGTAATAATGGCGCAGGACACGCGGCGCTTTTCATCCCGTGGAACAACGGTTCGAAGTGTACAATTCGGCCATTGCCAAGGATGTGGCGTGGATTCCGGACATCGCTCATATTTTTGACCCCGACACGAGCCTGTTTGACCTGGTGAACGGCTACTGTGAGAAAAACCAAGGGACATCGCATCAAGAGGTTTTCCGGAGCCTGGAACTTCTTCGGGGGATTACCAGCAACCAAATCGGCCTGATTGAATTGGCCTCCGATCTCGATATAGAAACGGTGACCGAGATTTTCATCCGGGTGAACTCCGAAGGGGTGCCCCTCAGCCAGGCGGATTTCGCCATGTCGAAAATTGCGGTCAATGAATCCTACGGAGGGAACACGCTTCGCAAGGCCATCGATTACTTTTGCCACATGGCGGTGTCGCCGGAATTCTATTCATTGGTCGAAAAAAACGATCCGCAGTTTGCGGGTACGGAATATTTTAAAACCATGGCCTGGCTCCGCAAAGACATGGAAGACCTGTACAAGCCATCATACACGGACCTTCTGCGGGTGGCATTCACTTCTGAGTTCCGGCGGGGCCGACTGGAGGATTTGGTGGCCCTCCTGTCCGGAAGGAATTTCGAAACGAAGCAATATGAAGAAGGGATTATCGAGTCGTCCTGTCGCCAGCTCAGGCAAGGCGTTCTCCAGTTCATGAACGAAACCCATTTTAAACGATTCATCATGATCATCCGCTCCGCCGGCTTCGTCAGTGAATCAATGATCGGCTCCCAGAATACACTCAACTTTGCCTACATCTTGTACCTTACCCTCCGACGCATGGGAATTCCGGATGCGGACACTGCAGATCAGATCCGCCGGGAGGGTCCTCAGTCCGGCCGGTTCCGCATTGTATCAGGCGGATGGTTACGAGGTGACCGCAGGGAGCGGGATTTCCTCGGGAACAAACAGGCTCGCCTGCTTCCATACCCCAGAGTACGCCCATAATTGTACCTGGTGACTCCTTGACTCTCCTCCAGGGCGAGACTCTAGAGTTACCGTGAGGTTAATGCGGATGATGATGAACGGGCTCTATGCTATCGGCGAGGCGGAGCGACTGACGGGCTTGTCCGTGAAGGCGATACGATGTTCTGTCACAGCCGCGCGCTGATCCTGTCGGAAACCGTCCAGTTGCGGTCTTCGTTCCCCACGGCCGGAGTACCCGGCGGTCGTGCGGTCGTTACGTCACCTGTCTAGACCCGTAGATGTTGTCCCACCGTCGCTCCGTCCATTTGCTGAAATCTTCGCTGTATTCCAAGAGGCCGATCTGGCACCCGGGACCGATTTGCACCCGGGTGCCGCGCACCACCCGGGCACGAGTATTTTCTAAATAAATGTCGTCTCCTTCAATGGTTTCCACGTCGAGTCGAACCTTGTGCAAGCGGGAGATGGCCGGGCCGCATCGTACATCCTGCCTATCCCAACTCCCGCACCCGGCTGGGGCCGCCCAACGGTGAGCGGATCCCACCGGCGTTGAGGAGCCCATCGGTCTGGAATCCTCCGTCGATCCGGAAGGCCTCGGTGCTGCAGTTTCCCCGGAACTTCGCCCCTCCTCTCACAGTGATGTCCTGGGCTTGAATCGGTCCTTCGACGTCGCAGGTGCCGCGTAGGTTGACCTGTTCGGCGTGGAGACCGCCGTGGATCGGAACCACACCGTGCACGTCTATCCGGGTACATGCCAGATCGCCGTTCACACGGGCGGTACCGTGGATGTTCACGACCTCATATACGTCGCCGGTGGTTCGGGCCACGCCGTTGATGTCCAACCTGCCGTTTTGCGGACTGTTCGGCATGAACAAAGACCTCCGTTTCGATGCATGTGGTGATCGGCCTTTCGGTGGGGCCGGTTTGTCCCCTCCGGAATCAGAGGAGCTTGGTCCTCAATTCCTCGACACATCCCTGGAGATTGAGCATGCTGACGATCTTGGCCCCGCTTTCAAAATGCACCTCGTCGGCATCCGGGGTGAGAAGGCAGGTGGAGATGCCAAGTTTACGGATGAAAACCAGATCGCAAGGTTTGCCGGCGAACCCTGGGTGATGCTCTTCCAGGGTTTGGATCACCACCGGCCCTTCGGAGACACTGATGTCTCCCGCCCAGAGCAACTGATCCAGAACATAGGTGTAGAGGATGTCTCTGAACGACATTGCCTCCCGTCCCGGATGAAAATTAAGGCAAATGTCCAGGCTTTCTTTCGACACAATGTTTTTTTCCGGACGTCCTCCAGGGAAAAGCTCAGTTCGGGATGAGGGGAGAAGAGGGTCGGCAATCCCGTCCTAGGGACGTACGCAATGCGTACTTTATTTTCAAATTTGTATTGAGCCTCTTTGGAAGCCAGGTTATAATTCAAATTAAACTAGCCTTGGAGGGGGTGTGATAGAAAACGAGACATTGAACGTTATGGTGTGTCAACCAAATATGGCCGGGGGTACGAGGATAGATCGGATTATGTGGGAGGGACGGCATTGTCGCATGTATTTTATAGGAATTTTCATAACAAATATCCAGAAATCTCTCACGGCCACCGAGTCTATCTCTGGGATTCCGGGGGAAACCGGTACTTTGACGGCGCTTCGGGGGCGCTGGTGGCCAACCTGGGTCACGGGCGCAAGGACATAGCCGAGGTCATTTGCGCACAGGTTGAAAAAGTGGCTTTTGCCCACACGATGCGGTTTACATCGGCACCACTGGAGAGGTTGGGGCGGAATATCAATGCCGTATTGCAAGGCGAGGGGTGGTATGTTTATCCGACGTCCGGGGGTTCGGAAGCGGTTGAAACGGCGATCAAACTGAGCCGGCAGGTTCAACTCGAACGAGGTCACCCCGAACGCTACCGTATTCTCACCCGCCGGTCGAGTTATCACGGCAATTCCATCGGCGCTCTGTCCGCTTCGGGTCACGCTTCACGACGGAAACCCTACAGCCCTCTTTTGTCGGATGCGTTCATCTTGGTGGATGCTCCAAAGGCGCACTGTCCAGGACTCGGCACCGGAGAATCTTGTGATTGCGTGGCTCCCTTCTTAGCCGCAATTGATCAGTACGGTGCGGAGAGCATTGCGGCGATGATGGTCGAACCCATCGGCGGATCGGCCAGAAGCGGATTTGTTCCCCACGAGGGTTACCTGAAGTCGCTCAGGGAGATTGCCGACAGGTATGGTATTATCCTCATTTTTGACGAAGTCATGAGCGGATTTGGAAGGACCGGCAAAGTCTTGGCTGCTGACTATGAAGGCGTCCTCCCCGACATCGTGGTGGTGGCAAAAGGCCTCTCAGGAGGATACGCCCCCTTGGGAGCGGTCATCGCAAACGAGGACATCTACCAAGCTATACGAGCCGGATCCGGACACTTTGTCCACGGGTTCACGTACAGTGGGAATCCGGTGGCGGCGGCGGTGGGCGCCCGGGTGATCGAAATCCTCCAGGAAGAAGGCTTGATCGACAACGCGGCGGTACAGGGAGCGGCGCTGCGTCGCGGCCTTGAGGAGCTATGCGACCGGTACCCGTGGATTTCAACGATCCGGGGCAGGGGCCTCATGCAGGGCATTCTGTTCGCACCGATTCCCGGGCTGGCCAAACTCGTGGTGGATACGGCCTGGGAACACGGCTGTATTCTATACCTCGGCAGCGGGGAAACCGAAGGGGGTGACGGTGAGCATCTGCTGGCGGCTCCGCCGCTCATCATCAATGACACCGAAATGGGAGAATTTCTCGATCTCATGGCCGAGGTGCTGGCGGTCGTCGACCGCAGGATCTCAACCTGAGGAGTGATGCCATGACTGCAGATCCCCGAGTTTACGACCCCTATGGCGAAGAGGACAAGTGTGCGAAGGACGGTCCCGGGCAGGCGCAGCAGGAGGGCTATCTGGTTCAGTCCTTGGTGCGGGGACTTCGGGTTTTGGTAGCAGTTACCAACGGCGCGCGCTCTTTTCAGGAAGTGGCGGCGGCGACGGGGTTGAACAAAGCGACGGCTCGGCGTTTGCTGTTGACGTTGCGGGACAGTGGTTTTTTGTATGAGGAAGGTCGGAAATTCTTCCCGACACCGGCTGTCGTCGCCCTGGCGGGGCAGTATCTGGATCATCATGTGCTCGTGCGCAACAGCTATTCCGAACTGGAAAGATTGGCCCATGCCACGGGCCGTTCCACGAACCTTGCGGTTCTGTACGGCGACCAGGTTTTGTATCTCAACCGAGTCGCCTTTGGTTCGAGAATCCTTGAATTCGACCTCCACGTGGGGTCGACGTTACCTGCCCACGCCACGTCGCTGGGGAAGGCGATCCTGGCGTTTCTCCCGGAAGAACGGATGCAGCAACTTTACGGGAACGGGACATTGGAACGGTTTACAGATAATACCGTCAAATCGTTAACAGCACTTCAAGAAGAATTGGCGAGAATCAGGTGCCTGGGATATTCGACCTCCAACCGAGAATATCGCTACAGCTTGGTTTCTTTTGCAGCCCCCATCTTCAATGTCAAGCGGGAGGTTGTGGGCGCCATCAACGTGTCCACGGACGGTCACAACTCCGGCGGGCCGGAACTGATCGTGCGGGAATTGCTTTTGTCCAGCAAGCGAATTTCATATACCTTGGGATACCGGGACGAGAACTGAGGTGGGATGGGGGATCGGGACGTCGAGGCGTGGAGGGACGTGCGATGAGTGCGAAGATTGTATCAAAGGAAGCTGCCGTCAGCCGTATTCACTCCGGCATGAGCCTGATGGTGGGCGGTTTCGGCTTGGTGGGATGCCCCCTCGTGTTGGTTGACGAGGTGCTCCGGCAGGGGCAGACGGATCTTACGGTGATCAGCAACAATGTCGGGGAGCCCGGCAAGGGACTGAGCCGTTTACTGGAAGCGGGTCGCATCCGCAAAGTCATTGGATCGTATTTCAGTACCAATCCGACGGTGGGCTCGTATTACCGGATGGGCTTGCTCGAGGTGGAGTTGTTGCCCCAAGGCACTTTCGCCGAGGCGATTCGGGCCGGCGGTGCGGGGATCGGCGGTTTTTATACCCCGGCCGGGGTCGGCACTTTGTTGGCAGAACGAAAAGAAACGCGGGTCATGGACGGTCGGGAATTTGTTTTGGAAAGACCTCTTCGGGCCGATGTGGCGTTGATTCGCGCCCATCGGGCGGACAAGCTGGGGAACTTGGTGTACCGAAAAACCGCCCGTAACTTCAACCCCATGATGGCGACGGCGGCGGACCTGGTCATTGCAGAGGTGGACGAGATTGTGGAGGTGGGAGAGTTGGACCCGGAGACCATTGTTACTCCGCATCTCTATGTGGATTTGATCGTCCCCAGGGGGGAAGCCGGTGACTGACCCCAGACAAGCGATTGCGGCCAGGGCCGCCCGGGAACTTGGCGACGGTGATGTGGTAAACCTCGGGATCGGAATACCGACATTGGTCGTGGATTATCTGCCTCCGGGGGTGAAGGTCCATGTCCATACCGAGAACGGTCTTCTCGGTGTCGGCCCCACCCCCAACCCGGGTGAAGTGGATCCGGACGTCATTAACGCAGGGAAACTTCCGGTCACGGCGATCCGGGGCAGCAGCTTTTTTTCCAGCGCCGATTCCTTTGCGATGATACGCGGCGGACACATCGATGTGGCGGTCCTCGGTGCATTACAGGTCGATCAACACGGCCGGGTGGCGAATTGGACGGTCCCGGGGCAGACGGTGTTGGGCGTCGGAGGAGCCATGGACTTGTTGACCGGCGCCAAGCGAGTGATTGTCACAATGACGCACATGACCCGGGACGGTCGCCCGAAAATTGTGGAGGAGTGCACACTGCCGCTGACATCGAGTCGCAGTGTCGATGTGGTGGTCACTGAGCTTGCCGTTTTTCGCGTCGTTGACGGCCGGTTGGTGTTGACCGAACTGGCGCAGGGGCTTGATTTGGAGACGGTGCGTCGGAAAACGGCCGCGCCGTTCGTGGTGGACCCGGGGCTGAGGAGGGATCGTTGAATTTGGAAGCAAGGGGAGCAGACCGGCAGGAACGAGTCGAACTGCGGGAATTGGCACACAGGCACCTATCACCTGTGATGACGCGCGTCACAGATCTCGTGGTCCGGCGCGCGCACGGTGCAAAATTCTGGACCACCGACGGTCGGGAATACCTGGATTTTGTATCGGGTGTGGCGGTGAATGCGGTCGGGCATACCCATCCCGAGGTCGTGCGCGCCATTCAACAACAATCGGAACAGTTGATTCACCTGGGACTGAACTACGGTTATTACGAGAGTGTCGTGCGGCTCGCCGCCAAGCTTGCAGCCATCACTCCAGGTGGATTGGACACCGTGTTTTTCAGCAACTCCGGAGCGGAAGCCATTGACGGGGCGATCAAATTGGCTCGGGCAGCGACTGGCAGGCCGTCGGTTGTGGCTTTTGAAGGCAGTTTCCACGGGCGGACCGTCGGTGCCATGTCTTTGACGGCGTCGAGCGCGAAGTACCGGAAGAGCTATGAGCCGCTCATGGGCGGCGTGTATCACGTCCCGTACCCTTATGTGCGCCTGTTCAAGGGAATGACCGAACAACAGGTTGTAGAACATTGTTTGCGGTCACTGGAGCAATTGTTTTTATTGCGGGTGGATCCGTCCCAGGTGGCCGCGGTGATCATAGAACCCGTGTTGGGGGAGGGCGGGTATGTACCCGCGCCAATCGACTTTATCCGGCGATTACGGGAGATGACGGCCGAACATGGGATTCTGCTCGTCTTTGACGAAGTGCAAACCGGTTTCGGCCGGACGGGTAAGATGTTTGCCGCGGAACACTCCGGTGTCGTACCCGACATTCTGGTGGCGGCCAAAGCCCTTTCCGGGGGAATGCCGCTCGGTGCGGTGATCGCTCCCCGGAGTCTGCACGACAAATGGCAGGTTGGAAGCCACGGCTCAACGTTCGGAGGCAATCCGGTCTCCTGTGCAGCCGCCTGTGCGAGCCTTTCTATTATTGAGAGAGATGGGCTGGTTGAGCGCTCCGCTGTTTTGGGCCGTCAAGTTCTCGCCCGTCTCTGCGAACGGGTGGGCCATCTACCCACAGTGGCGGAGATTCGGGGGCTGGGGCTTATGATCGGTATCGAGTTTCAGGATGAACATGGCGATCCCGGTACCCGGATTGTTTCGCGCATCCGGGATGAAGCGTTGCAGGGGGGCCTGCTTGTCACCAATTGCGGTGCTCATGGGCAAACCATTCGACTGATGCCGCCGCTGAACATTCCGGAGGAAGACTTAGACCGGGGGTTGTCCATCCTGGAGCGAGCGATTCTCAGCGTGGCTTCCAGATCATGCAAAGGCGAGGTGTCTTGAACATGCGTGTAAAAAGCAAACGATTTTTTGCTGGGTTGCTCATGTTGAGCCTGTTTTTGGTTTCCGCCTGCGGTGCGCAGTCGCCATCGCAGCCCGCATCCGGCGGTTCATCGGCCGGCAGCCAAGCCGAGGACCCGACCCTGGCAAAAATCAAATCGTCAGGCGTCATCAACGTCGGGATCGAAGGAGCCTTCCCGCCGTTCAACTATTTCAACAGCAATAACCAGTTGGAAGGCTTTGACGTCGATATCACCAACGAGATTGCAAAACGAATGGGCGTAAAAGTCAATTTCGTTCCCACTCCCTGGGACAGCATTATCACGGGCTTGTTGGCAAGAAAATACGACATTATCCTTTCCAGCATGGCCATCACGCCGGAGCGGATGCAGAAGGTGGATTTCACGGACCCCTACTATCATACGGGTGCCCAACTGTTTGTTCCGAATAACTCGACGGTTACCGATCCGACAAAGGTTAAAGGGATGAAAATCGGGGTGACTGTGGGTACGACTTATGAAACGAAAGTGACTGATCTTGGAGCGATCCCGGTGACTTATAAAAGCGACGAGTTGGCGTTTACCGATCTTGCCAACGGCAGGATCCAAGGGGTGGTCACGGATCGAGGCGTAGGCTCTTGGATGATTAAGGACAAGAAATATCCTATTAAATCTGTCGGTGATCCACTATATACCGAAACGATCGGCATCGCCCTGAACAAAGGCGAGACTGGGCTGCGGGATGAGATCAACAAGCAACTCAAGGCCATGATGACGGACGGGACATATACCCAGATCAGCCAAAAATGGTTTGACAAAGACATTCGATAACGGGTGGCTGAAATGTTGGACTTCTCTTTAGTGGTGCAATACATTCCGTTCCTGTTGCAGGCAACGGTGATCACGCTTGAAGTTTCTGTGCTGGCGACTGCCCTGGGCTTGGTCCTGGGGCTGATTGCAGCCCTGATGAAAATCTCGAAAATCCAACCCCTGGTGTGGATTGCGGATTTTTATATCTGGGTGATTCGCGGCACACCGGTTTTGGTCCAGTTGTTCCTTGTTTACTTTGGACTCCCGCAGCTCGGGATCCAAATCGGCCCGTTCAGTTCCGCCCTGATTGCCCTCGGGGTCAATGCGGGAGCGTATATTGCGGAAATCTACCGAGGCGGGATCCTATCTGTGCCCAAAGGGCAGCGTGAAGCGGCACAGTCCTTGGGGATGAACTACTTCCTGATTATGCGGAGGATCATTCTCCCGCAGGCTTTTCGAGTCAGCATCCCCGCGCTGGGCAACCAGGCGATCATGATGCTCAAAGACTCCTCCCTGGCTTCTCTGGTTACGGTATCCGAGTTGATGATGGTTTCTCAGCGTTTTGCGGCAACGAATTTTGCGTTCATCGAATTCTATATTACGGCTTCGGTCATCTATTTAATACTGACCACGGTATTTACGTTTATTCTGAACAAGATCGAAGGTCGGCTCTCCATCAGCGACCACTAGGAGGCGCGCCATGTGCTGATGAACGACAAAAAACCGGAAAGTGCGGAACCGATCATCCGAATCGAGAACCTGCATAAGAGTTTCGGGCATTTAGAGGTCCTTAAAGGAATCGATCTGACAATCCACAAGGGCGAAGTGGTTGCCCTCATCGGAGCCAGTGGATCGGGGAAAAGCACCCTGCTGCGCTGTTTGAACCGACTGGAAACGGTCACGGCAGGCAGGATTGTGATCGACAACATCGTGCTGGACGATTCCTTGAAGAATGTGCATCACATTCGCCGAGAAGTGGGCATGGTCTTCCAGCACTTCAACCTGTTTCCGCACATGACCGTCCTGCAAAACATTATGGAGGCGCCCATTCATGTACTGAAAAAGAAAAAAGAAGAAGCCGCAAGAGAAGCGCTCGCTTTGTTGAAAAAGGTAGGGATGCTGGACAAAAAGGATGTTTATCCGCGCAAATTGTCCGGTGGTCAGCAACAACGCGTGGCGATTGCGCGAGCTCTGGCCATGAATCCCAAAATTATGCTTTTCGACGAACCTACATCCGCTCTGGACCCGGAACTCGTGGGCGAGGTGTTGCAAGTCATGAGGCAGTTGGCAAACGAAGGGATGACCATGGTGGTCGTCACCCATGAGATGTCCTTTGCCCGGGAGGTCGCGGATCGCGTGATTTTTATGCACAATGGCGTGATTGAAGAGCAGGGGGATCCAAAGGAGGTCCTAACGGAACCAAAGAGTGAAAGGTTGAGGGGATTCCTGCGGCTGATTAAATAAGTGCCAATGGGCTTAGTGAAAGAGAGGGAAGACGATCGAGTGGAACCAACGACGGTGATCCAATACATTGACGGGCAATGGAGAAATCCTCGTCAACCGGAATGGTTTGAAAGCGTCAATCCGGCAAACGGGGAGACGGTGGCCGTTTGTGCGGTCTCCCCGGACGGCGACGTCGAAGAGTCGATTGCCGCCGCCAAGAACGCTTTTAGGCGTTGGCGGCGGGTTCCAGCACCGCAGCGGGCCACCTATCTATGGAAAGTCGCTGAAATCCTTGAGACGAGAAAACCGGACCTCGCTCGGATGATGACCCTCGAGATGGGCAAGGTGCTGGCTGAATCACTGGCTGAGGTCGATACTGTGATCGCCTCGTGCAGATATATGGCCGGTGAAGGACGGAGAATGTTTGGCGACACTCTTCCCTCGGGAATGGACAATCGAACGATCATGACCGTTCGGGAGCCGATCGGCGTGGTGGCATGCATCACACCGTGGAACTTCCCTCTGTCTTTAGCTGCGTACAAGCTCTTTGCCGCCTTGGTGGCCGGCAATACCGTGGTCTGGAAACCTTCCTCAGAAGTCGCCGTCTGCGCAAAGTTGTTCACCGAGGTGTTCGAAGAGTCGGGCTTGCCGCCGGGTGTCCTGAACCTGGTTCTCGGATCCGGCGCTCGGGTCGGGAACCTATTGGCCCGGCATCCGGATGTTCGCGCCATCGCCTTCACCGGATCCACCGAAGTGGGGAAAGGTCTGGCAGAGATGGCCGGCCGGACATTGAAACGGGTTTCATTGGAATTGGGCGGGAAAAACGCCGTGCTGGTGCTGGCGGATGCGGATCTGGACAAAGCGGCCGCGGGGATTGTGCAATCGGCATTTGCCACCTCCGGGCAGCGTTGTACGGCTGCGGGACGGGTTATTGTCGAGGCTTCGGTGCAGGAGGAACTGGAAAGACGCATTGTTCAGCTGACCGAGAAACTGACGGTGGGATACGGGCTCGACCCGAAGGTGCAGATGGGGCCTCTTGCGAACGCCAAACAGTTTTCGACCGTCAGCCGCTATGTGCTGACCGCAAAAGATGAGGGAGGGCGTGTTCTCTTCGGAGGACATCCGGTGTCGGTCGAGGGCTTTGAGGAGGGATTCTTTTACGCTCCGACGGTGATCACGAACGTACAGCGGCACCACCGCATCGCCCGGGAAGAAGTATTCGGTCCTGTGCTGGCCATTTTGACCGCCCGGGATTTTGACGAGGCTGTCGAAATCAACAACGAGACGCAGTACGGGCTATCCACCGCCGTCTACACCAATAATCTCCACTACGCCAATCGCGCGGCCCGGGAATGCGAGTCGGGGCTCGTCTATATCAACAGCGGGACGTCCAATGCGGAAATGGGCGCGGCATTCGGAGGGTTCAAGGATTCGGGGAACGGCCACCGAGAAGTTTCATATCACGCTTTCGACGTGATGACGGAATGGAAAACGATCTACACCAGCTATTAGGGGTCAAGAGCATGCGAAACTCAACCGAGCGGTTAACCATGTTGAGTCTGGATCCGGACCGTACACCGGCACACACGGCCGAATCGATGGCAGGTGCTTACGAGGATCTCCGCAACTATCTGCTTGCCACACCGAAACGCAAAACGACCAAGGCAGTGAGCATTGTGATCGTCGGCGGTGGTATCGTCGGCATCATGACCGCTTTTTATCTGAGGTGCATGCGGTACGAAGTAACCATACTGGAGAGAGAGTCTTTCGTGGGTGCTGCATCCGGCCGCAATGGGGGAGGAATCCTGGCGCTGGGCCGCGATTTGCCGGAGATTCCGTTTGTCCGGGTTTCCATCGACCTGTGGCAGCAGATCTCCGAGCTCGGGGTTGATGCAAAAATATGCCGTTCCGGACATTTGATGGTGGCTATGAACGAGGCGGAGGCGCACAAGCTCCAGAAAGCCATGCGTCTTTATGCCTTGGCCGGATTGGATGTCCGCTACCTGTCCCCCCAAGAGTTGACCGAGCACGTGCCCGATCTAAACCGCGATAACCAAGGCGGCTTGTTCAGCCCGTCTTGTGCCCAGGGCTATCCGTTCTCTGCGGCGAACGACATGGTTTCCTTACTTCGCCGGGATGGGGTCAAGGCAGTGGACCACTGTGTTGTCACCGGTTTTGAGCTTGCCGGAGCGCGGGTGACGGGAGTTCATTGTGCTCAGGGTTTCATCGAGGCGGACGCGGTGGTGCTCTGTGCCGGGCCGTGGACCTCGGAGCTCGGGAACAGGCTCGGCGTGTTTCTCCCGGTCCAACCCAGGCGCTCGCAGATTTTGGCCACCCAAAAACTGGGGTCGAGGCGCATTCACCCCTTTGTCTCGGGCAACGGGCTTTATCTGCGACAGACCCACGCCGGAAACCTGTTGTACGGCGGAGGCGGACCTTGGGAAGTGACCGGGTATGATACCTCCAATACGGTCGCGGCGATCAGGCGGTTGTCGACACGTTTGGTCGAAATGTTCCCTTCTTACCGCGAACGACAGTTGATCCGCGCCTTCGCCGGAACGGTGGAACTGACTCCGGATCATTTGCCGCTGCTCGGTGCCGTGCCGGGGCTGGACAATGTATATGTTTCCGCGGGTTATAACGGGCACGGCTACGGGATGTCGGCCGTCGCCGGCAAGTTGCTCGCTCGCATGATTGATGACGACCGCCACGGGGCGCAGGCGCCGAAGAAGATCCGACAACTGACCCGCCTGGTCGACCCGTCCCGGTTTTCTGACTCCCCGGCCGCGGTAGAAAGGAGTTGATGGTCCTGTGGACAGGTCCGACCGTATCATCGTCTGTCGATGCGAAGAGGTGGAGCTTCGGGAAGTGGAGCGTGCGGTTCGGGAAGGCGCCGGTACGTCCCAGGAGATCAAAATGATGACCCGCGCGGGTATGGGGCCTTGTCAGGGGCGAGTGTGCCGGGCCCTTTTGGAGACGTTGACTCAGGAAGACTTGGAGACTTTCCCGGTTCTGCCGAGTCGGCTCACCTATCACAAGCCTGTTCGCCCGGTGCATCTAGGTCAGGTTGCCGAGAGGGAGACGCAATGAGAATCCACAACCACCCCATTCTGCCTGATCCGAGGGGAGCGATGATCACCTTCCAGTTCGACGGTGTGACCTACGAGGCGATCGACGGCGACAGCATTGCGTCCGCTCTGCTCGCCAACGGGGTCAGGGTGTTGCGTCGAACCGAAAAAAATGGAGAATCGAGGGGCCTTTACTGTGGCATCGGACATTGTTACGAGTGTCGGGTTTATTGGGAAGGAGTCGGGGAAGTTCGTGCCTGCCTGACGCCGGTTGAGGACGGTATGCGCTTGAGGACGCAGGGAGGGGACCCAGGTCATGAACGTTGATGTCGCTGTGATCGGGGGAGGTCCGGCCGGTTTGTCCGCCGCAAAAGAAATTGCGAAAAACGGCGGCAGGGCGGTTGTGATCGACGAAAACCCCCGCCTTGGCGGCAAGTTGCTCGGACAATTGCATGAAGAACCATCGGGAAACTGGTGGTGGAAAGGTTATGAGGTGGCCCAAACATTGGCGGGAGAAGCCGCCGAGGCTGGGGCTGTCCTGCTGACCCGAACCCAGGTATGGGCGATCGAGAGCGGCTGGACCGTTTATACGGCGGACGCGGCCAATCGAACCGGTGGTACAGAACGGGAAATTCGGGCCGGGGCCGTGCTGCTGGCCACCGGAGCCGTAGAACGGCCTTTGCCGCTCCCGGGATGGACCCTGCCGGGCGTGATGACCATCGGAGCCGCACAGGTGTTGACCAATGTATATCGAGTCAAACCGGGGCGGAGAGTGCTCATTGCCGGGGTGGACGTGTTGTCGTTGACCATCGGTCGGGCCATGGCCATGGCCGGTGTCGACGTCCTGGGGATTGTCTTGCCTGCGGCGAATCGCTTGGCCTGGGGAAAGGGCGATCCTCGCCGCATTCTGACCGATTTGCGGGCGGTGGCGCACCTTGCTCCGAGCGCGTTGCTGCGGATGGGCAGGTTGATGCTCGAACACCCGCTGGGTGTCGAACTGGCCGCTCGCTTTTATCCGGCGGAAGGTCTGAAGGTGTGGGGCATTCCCATTCAATTGCGAAAAGCCTTGGTCGCGATCCATGGACGAGAACAGGTCACCGGGGCCGAAATCGCAGACATCGATTCCCGGGGCAGGATCGTTCCGGGTACCTCGGAAGTCCTGGCGGTGGACGCCGTTTGCTTGTCCGGCGGTCTGACGCCTTTGGGGGAGTTGGCCGCCACCGTCGGATGCGAGTTTGTCCGGGTGGAGGGTTTGAACGGAGCCGTCCCGTTACACGGGCCCGAACTCGAAACCACAGTTCCCGGAATCTTTGTGGCGGGGAATATTACGGGGATCGAAGGTGCCAAGGTGGCGATGGCTCAAGGAGAACTCGCCGGGATAAGTATTTGTCGCAGATTGGGGATTGGGGGCGTCACGGAACAGGAGGTTGGCGAGGCCCAGGAAAAACTGGCGTCCATACGCGATCGTGCCGACATTCAATTTCACCCCAGGATCAGAGAAGGTCGACGGGTGTTGAATGAATTGTGGGACAAGGCGAAGGGCGAAGAGTTTGTACCACGGACGGTGTAAGGGGGCTACCTCATGACCAACCATCGGATCGGGATCGCTTTTTTTTACCATGAGTCGCATACGTTTAGCCCGGTAAAAACCGACATCCGCGCTTTTGAGCAGGAGTGCCTCGTGGAAGGAGACGACATCCTTTCCACATTTCGCGGCACCCGCACGGAAGTGGGAGGATTCATCGATGTTTTAGAGCAGAACGGCGCTGCCGTCGTGCCGTTGGTTTGCGCCGCCGCCATCCCTTCCGGAACTGTTACGGCTTCGGCTTACGAAACGATTGAGGAACGGATGCTGGCGGCCATCGGCAGGGCCCAACCTTTAGACGGCATCTTGCTTGCTTTGCACGGAGCCATGGTAGTTGAGGGCTTGGCCGACCCGGAGGGCCGGTTATTGTCCCGAATCCGGGCTATCGTCGGCGCCGACCTGCCGATCGCCACAACCTTGGACCTTCATGCCAATGTGACTCGGCAAATGGTCGAGCAGACTCCCATGCAATTCGGGTTCAAGACCTATCCCCATGTGGACATGTACGAACAGGGGGTTCGTGCGGCGTCCCTGCTGTTGCACAGCCTTGCCGCGAAGCAGGTATATCACGCTTCGTTTATCAAGTTGCCGATGATGCCCCCAAGTATCAACATGCTGACCCAAGAAGGTCCGATGCACGATTTGGTAGAGTTGGCCCGGGCGGCGGAGGAGCGGGAAGGGATCGTCAATGTCTCTGTGTTCGGCGGTTTCCCGTATTCGGATATTCCGGACGTCGGCGCCAGTATCCTTGTGATTGCTGCTGACAAGCCGGCCGGCGACCGGGTGGCCCGCTTCCTGGCCGACAAGATGTGGGATCAGCGCGAGCGGTTTCTCCTGTCCCTCCCGGGCATTCAAGAGGCCGTTGATGAGGCGTTGCGATGGGAAGGGGATCGGCCGATTGTGCTGGCCGATGTGTCGGACAACCCCCTGAGCGGGGGAACTGGGGATACGACCGGGTTACTCTCGGAACTGTTGTCCCGGCGGGTTCGAAACGCATTGTTCGGGGCGCTCTATGATCCGGAAACCCTGGATGCCTGCAGGCGGGCGGGGGAAGGGGCGGAGCTGACGTTGTGGTTGGGCGGGAAACATTCCCCCGAATTCGGCGCTCCGGTGGAAGTCCCGGCCAAGGTTATCCGGTTGTCGGACGGGCGGTTCCGGAATCAAGGGCCTATGAACACGGGGCTTCTGGTGGATACGAACGGTGCCGCCCATATCCGCGTTGAAGGGATTGATCTTCTCATCACCGGCAGAGCTCTGTCGGCGAATGATCCGGAGTTGTTTCGGCACATCGGGATTGAGCCCACGGAGAAACGGATCCTCGCCTTAAAGGTCAAAAACCATTTTCGGGCCGCTTTTAAACCCTTGGTTGGGCGGATCATCAATGTGGACGCCCCGGGACTTGCCTCCAATAAACTGCGTAATTTTCTGTATCGTCACATTCCGCGCCCGATATGGCCGATTGATGATTGGAAAGGCGATCTTCCGTGGAGAAAGGGAGGCCATACTGCGTGAATCCCAACTTGTATATAGAAGTACCGGAGTGCTTATCCCCGGAGCAGTTGAAAATGATGTGCGAACTCGAGATCGACGCTTTCGGTTCAGACGGCTCGGTGGATGAGTACGGGATCATTGCCATTGTCAGGAACGGACGTTTGATTTGGCTTCGTGAAGAAGGGGACAACCGCCCCGTTGCCGTCTGTGAACTGATGCGCGACTACAAACAATGTGACCTGGCTTATATCTTTGGATTCTATGTGCGCTCCGACAAACAGGGGCGCGGTTACGGACGGATCCTTATGAACCATGTGTTTGATCTTGTACGACAAGATCAGTTTTCAGAGATCAGTTTGACGGTAAAACCCTCTAATGTCGCGGCGGTAAAACTATACGAACGGATGGGGTTCCGTGTCGCTGAGATTCGGAAAGATGAATATGGGGTCGGATCCGACCGGTATTATATGGTGAAATCGCTGGTCGGCGACTAGGCTTCCACGGGAGACGACTCGGTCATCCACCTCGTACCCATCGAGCCCCACCAACACCATCTGCCCTATTTTCTCAGTCAGCCGGAGGCAAGAGACCTGGAGTACTGGGAGTCGATATATCGGGACGATCCCCGGCGATCCAGGCAGGAACCGCCGGAGCCGCGGACGGAAGAGGACTGTCAGTACCTGCAAAGGCAGGACCCGGCGCCGCGGTCCGGGGATCGAACACTCCCGGCGGGGGAAACGCCGGGCAGGAGCCTCGCATTCAGTTGCACGCACATCGGACATGTTTGCGGCTGATGGCTTCGCGATAGGTCTTGTCGATCTCCCAAGGTAAGATGTTCACCCCTTCCTCCGAGATAGGCAATCGCAAGCCTGCAAGAATCTCCATGATTTCGTGAATGCTCGCTAAGCAAGCCTCTGCCCATTCTTTTAAAGCCCTCTGTGTGACTGAGTACTGGGCGGGTTTGCTTTCAATTTTCTGGGTGATCGAACCGATGGACGGGTCGTCCCTAAAATACGCATATCCAGGTTTCACCTCTCTCCGTACGCGTTCACTTCGTAAAGATAAAGGTAATCTGCTCCTTGCTCATACCGTCATTTTCTCGGACCCGTGACACCCCGACCATATCACAGCCCCACAACATGAAGCTTTATCAATTCTTGATCATTTCCTGTTAAGGTTTACCCCGAAGGGCAAATGGATTCCTGAAAGGATGGAGCGGGGATGAAGGAATATATCCTGGAAACGAAAAATTTAACGAAAGCTTACGGGAGGAGACTTGCAGTCAAAAACGTTTCGCTCCAAATCCCCAAAGGTTCGGTATACGGACTGCTTGGGCCGAACGGCGCGGGAAAATCCACGACATTGAAGCTGCTCACAGGACTTTTGCGTCCATCGGCCGGCGATATCCTTGTTTTTGGCGAACCATGGCGGCGGAAGCACCTTGAGCGAATCGGGGCGTTGATCGAAACGCCGGCCTTGTATGGCAACCTGACGGCATTTGAGAATCTTCTGGTTCACGCCACATTGCTGGGGCTTCCGAAAGGACGGATTGATGAAGTGCTTGAACAAGTCGATCTTAAACATACGGGCAAAAAGCCGGCATCGCAATTTTCGATGGGAATGAAGCAAAGGCTCGGCATTGCCATTGCGCTCCTCGGGTATCCGGAATTATTGATTCTTGACGAACCGACAAACGGACTCGACCCGTTGGGAATTCAGGCGTTTCGGGAATTCATCCATTCATTGCCAGAAAGAGGGATGACCGTCATTTTGTCCAGCCATATTTTAACAGAAGTGTCCCGGTTGGTTGACCATATCGGCATCATCAGCGATGGAGAGCTCAAGTTTCAGGGCGAAATCAGTCATGATCAGGATCTGGAGGAATTGTTCATGGAAACGGTCAGGGGGCGCACGAATGCTTAATATCATTCAATCTGAGCATCTCAAATATAAGCGGACATTGACCAGAAGGCTGATCTTGCTTGCACCGCTCTTTTTTATCCTGATCGCCTTGCCGCAAAAACTCTTCATGCCGCCTGATTATGTCAGGCCTTGGCGGCTTCTGCTTTCTCAAGTGTACAATTGGTGGCCGGTCATCTTCATGCCACTCGGCACGGCTTTATTTGCTTCATTGGTGGCATTGCAGGAAAAGAAGGCGGGCAATTATCGCAATTTACGGGTTCACCCTGTTTCGACAGCGGCCATATGGACCGGTAAAATCATCTTAATGGCCTATTATTCCCTGCTTTCCACATTGGTTCTTATCATCGCCATCGTCGTATCCGGCCTGATCACAGCGGGCGGAACGATCCCGTGGTCAATCATTCTCCCAGGCGGTCTCCTCATCTGGTTAACCTCCCTTTCATTGATCCCGCTTCAGCTTTGCGCAGCGGTGTGGAAAGGGACGATTTTTAGTATGGCCGTTGGTTTTCTGGGGATGATTGTCGGCGTGGCAGCAGCACCTGGACCCTACTGGATGTGTGTACCGTGGAGCTGGCCGACCAGGCTCATGTGCCCTGTTGTCGGCGTGCACCCCAACGGGGTTTTGTTGGAAGCATCGGTTCCCCTTAAGGATCCCGCCGTCATTCCCATCGGGATCGTCCTCGCCATCACCGCATTCGTCCTGTTTACGTGGATAACATCCTTATGGTTTGAGAGAAGGGAGGCCAACCAGGGACAATGATGAACCTATTCAGAGCCGAATGGCTGAAAACGAAGCGCACGCCGATACGTTGGCTGACGTTTTTCACACCCTTCCTGTTTGTGGCGCTGATGATGGGGTATTTTTCATTGAAGGCGCAGGCGGCAAATGTTCAAATTTCCATATTCGAGGTATTTTTTGAAACATGGACGGTCCTGGCGATTCCGTTGGGAGCCGGTATCCTTTCGGGCTTCATGATCCATCAGGAGGCACTTGCCGGCAGCTTTCACGGTTTTCTCGGAAGTCAATGGCCGCGACGCCATTTGTTTTTGGGTAAATTCTCCATTCTCGTTTTCCTGGCATCGACCAGTACGTTCATGGCTACACTGGCACTGATCGTCGGATTCGATTGCATGTCCGGTGTGGCGATTGCTTGGCCGATTTTTGTGACGGCAGCCATCCTGGCCATGATCGGGGCGCTTCCGCTACTCGCCTTTCATTATTGGATCAGCTTCGCCTGGGGATTTGGCGCCTCAATCGGGATTGGCGGCGTCGGCTTATTGATCGCCGCCCTGATGGCCACCGGTCTCGGCGATCAGGTGTGGCCATTTGTGCCGTGGGCGTGGCCCGTGCGTTTGTCCATGTTGGCGGGAGCGTATTTGCTCGATTTGCCCGGCATGGATTTCCCGCCCGAAATCGTATCCTCAGGTTTCGTGATCGGTCAAATTATCAGAGGGCTGATTCCGGCCGCCGTGTTATTTGTGATCATGCTGGTTGGGGGGATGATCTGGTTCAACAGGTGGGAAGGCAGGACAATCCATGAATAGGGAAAGAAGCGAGGGGTATGTGACAGGATGAGCAAGATTCTGATCATTGATGACGAGGAAGATTTGGTTGCACTTTTGAAAGACTCCCTGGAGAGCAGGGGCCATGTTGTGTCCGTGGCTTACGATGGGGACAACGGTTTGAAAATGGCTCACGAACAGCCGGATCTCATCATTCTGGACATCATGATGCCCGGCATGAGCGGATATGAACTGTGCCGAAGAATCCGGGATGCGGTTCACTGCCCTATTCTCTTTCTCAGCGCCAAACAGTCGGAAACGGACAAAATCAGGGGGCTCGCCCTGGGCGGGGATGATTATATCGTCAAGCCATTTGGCCTGAGAGAACTGCTTGCCAGAATCGACGCGCATCTGCGGAGGGAGAAAAGGGCTGCTTTCCTGAATGAATCCCTTCAGCGCGTATGGATTCGCTCGGGCAGAATGGCGATCGATTTAAGGGCGAGACAGATGAAGATCGATGGCCATCTCATCCCTTTGACAAAAAAGGAATTCGATATTGTGGAGTTGCTTTCCCTTCATGCCGGACAGGTCTTTTCCAGAGAGCAGATTTATGAAAAGGTCTGGGGGTATGATGCGGAGGGAGATGCGGCGACCGTGACCGAACATGTGAAAAACATCAGGGCCAAGATTTCAGCGCGGGATCCCGATACAGAGTATATTTCAACCGTATGGGGGATCGGCTATCGCTTTAATAAAATCATCTGAAACGAAATGATGGCGAGGTTGTTTACATGCTGGCAAAAAAGCCTCTCAAATCCCAATTTGTCCTCATGTTTGTTCTCATCCTCACATTGAGCGTGATGGCGACGATCGCTTCGTATGGTGTGGGATATATGATTCTTATCAAGATGATCGAACACCAAAAAATCTATCCCGCCAATTATTATGAAAAGAAAATACCGGAAATTGAAGCCTATGTGAGGGGCAAAGGAGCGGACCTGCTTCATCCTTCAGAAAGAAAGGAACTGGAGCAGTTCATTCCTTTGGAAGGGATCTCATACCAGGTGATGGATGTGCATGGCACGCCGATCTATGGGTCGATGGACCAAAGGACCATACAAAATCAGGAAGAGTTGTTCCGCAAGATCAATGCTACTTTTACAACAAACGGTAAATATGTTAAACTCGTTCCGTTGATCGATGCGGGCGGGAAAATCGAAGGCGGCGTCGCGCTGGCATATAAATTGACGCCATTGACGCTTCATTACAGGAACATAACGGATAAAATATGGGTGGTGCCATTGTTTACGGCAATCCTCTTTTCCCCGTTTGTGTATGTCGTATTCTTTACATGGCTTTTTGCGAAGAAGTTTGCCGGCAATATCGGCGAACCGCTGAATATGCTTGCCGACGCGGCGAGAAAGATTAAGGAGAAAAATCTTGATTTTCATCTCGCTTATGAGGCAGACAATGAACTGGGGAGGCTTTGCCAAGCTTTTAACGAGATGAAAAACCAACTGCGGGAGTCTTTGCTGTCCCAGTGGAAAGCAGAGCGGGAAAGACAGGACATGGTGGCGGCGCTTGCCCATGACCTGCAAACCCCTCTTTCCACCATCGCGGGATACGCTGAAGCGCTTCAGGAAGGAAAAGATGACAAGCGGAAGATCGAAAAGTATTTACAAACTATTAAGGAAAATGCACATAAGGGTTCCAAGCTCATCAAAGACATGCTTTATGCCGCAGAACTTGAAAATGCCGGCGGGGCGCTTGAGCTCGTCCCGGTTGATCTCTCCGCTTTTTTAACACAGAAAAAAGAAAACTATGAGCTGATGGGAAGGGAAAAAAAGGTCAGCATCAAAGTGCAGGTCACATATGAGAACCGAGAACAGAAGATCCTGTCGGTTGATGTGGGAAAACTGGAGCGCATCCTTGACAACATTCTCTCGAACAGCATTCGTTATACGCCGGAACACGGGACAATCGCCATCGATGCCGGCGTTTCCCGTGACAACATCCGGATCACGGTATGTGATTCGGGAAAGGGTTTCACCGGCAAGGATCTGGCCCATGTTTTCCACAAATTCTACCGAGGGGATGAGTCACGTCCAACCAAAGACGGCCATGCCGGACTCGGCCTCTATATCGCAAAAAAACTGGTGGAAATGCACGGTGGAAGGATTCAGGCCTACAATGCAAAGGACGGCGGGGCGTGCATCGAATTTCTTTTGAAACTTTTCCCTTGATTACATGTGCTGCCGGCTAAAGGTGGACAACACCCCCTTTCCCCTTTCGACAGGCCACATTTTCCCAGCTCCTGTACAAAGGCTTCGCCGAGATATGATACATTTAACCCTTGTTGGACGTCTTCCTAAATGAAGTTCTCCCGATAGACACGGGGAAGGAGGTGGCAGTTTGACTGACGAAATCCCCGCCGATTTTCAGGAACTTTTCCGGCGTCATTATCCCCGGGTGGTGCGCACCCTCCGCTTCCTGATCTCCGCCCCGGATGTGGTGGAGGATTTGGCCCAGGAGGTGTTCGTTCGTCTCTATCGGCATCCCCCGGATGATATGTCCAAAGTGGGGCCGTGGCTGCATCGGACTTGCACCCGCATGGCCTATGATTACCTGCGCGCCACGCGCCGGCGCAAGCGGGCCTTGGAGCAAATGGAGCACGTCGAGCGGACCGAGGAGCAAACCCCCTCCAGCGAGCATGTGGTTCTTCAAGATTGGGAGCGGGCCCGGGTGCAAGGGGTGTTGCGCCAGATGTCGGAGCGGGATCGCAAGGCCCTTTGGCTTCGCCACTCGGGTTACAGCTATCAGGAGATCGCGGATTATTTACAGGTGCCGAAAGAGCAGGTCGGGACGTTGTTGATCCGTGCGGCCGCCCGTTTCAAAAAATTATACCAAGAAGGAGGTTCCGTCCATGGAGAAGAATCGTCCGTGCGATCCATCCGCAGTTCAGGCGCTGATCGACCGTGAGGGGACGAGGGAACAACGCCTGCGGTGGTTGGAGCATGTCATCCAGTGTCCCGATTGCCGGCAACAGCTCCGGGAAGCCATCGACCTCACCCGTTTTGTGGAAAATCGCCTGGGGTTCTTGGAAGCCCCCCTTCCCTTGGCGACCGAGTCCGGCGGCAAACCCCAGACCCCGTCTCTAGACATCGATGAGGCCTGGAAAAGATTTCAAAAGCGGGTCCAAGACGAACCTGCTGGTATTGCCGGGATGGCCGTGGCAGATCGCCCGTCCCGCGTCCCGGGCCCGTCGGCGCAGGTTCAGACTGTCGTAACTGAGCCGATGATCATGAGGCAAGCCTTCTCTCAGGAACCGCCCGTTGAAACAGACCCGTCCCGGTGGCGCGCTGCAAAGAAGCGCAGGAAATGGATCGGCGCGGCGGTGTCCGCTGCGGCCGTCGCCGTCCTCGTGGTGGGCGCCCAAGCTCCCTGGGCGGGGAAGGCGTGGGCGGCGATGCTGCAGACCTTTCGGATCGAACACCTGGTGGCTCTGCAGCCCAACGACTTCACCCAGCTTCAAAATGCTCTTGAACAGGCCGGGGTGACGCATATTGATCTGAAACAGTATGGGCAGTTGGACCGCAAAGGGGGCGGGACCTATCAGGACGTGTCCTTCGCCGAGGCGCAGAAATTGGCCGGTTACCCGCTGAAAGCGCTCCCGGGCACATCGCCGAGCGATCAGGTCCACGTACAGGGTGCCCAAGACATCACCCTGCGGCCCCACGTGGCGACGATCAACGAGCTCATCCACCGGCTTGGGGGCAAAAGCTCTCTCCCGGCCGAGTTGGAAGGTCAGGCCATCGTGATTCACTTTCCCGCCGTGGTGAGCCAGAGTCTCAAGCCGGGCCAGGGAACGATCTTCTTTACGCAAATTCAGTCGCCCCGGATCGACATTCCCCAAGGGGTGAACATGGAAGAGGTGCGCCAAGTCTTGCTCGACCTGCCCATTTTGCCCCAGGACATGCGCCAGCGGCTGAGTCAGTCCGAGGATTGGAAAAACACTCTGTTCGTGCCGTCGGGCCCCGGAAGTGCGGAAAATACGACGGTGAACGGGCATGAGGCGGTGCTGGTGCGGGATACAATTGGCAAATTCCGGTCGATTTTGTGGTATAACAACGGGGTCCTCTACAATCTGGGCGGCACGGCGGCCGATTTTCCCACCGATGCCTCCTTGATACAGATGGCTGAGGCGATCGATCGATGAGTGTGGCGATCCAGACCGATCGGCTGACAAAACTGTACGGGCCCGGATCCGGGTGCCGGGGGATCACCCTGTCGGTAAAGTCCGGCCAGATCTTCGGTTTCCTCGGCCCGAACGGGGCGGGTAAGAGCACTTTTGTGAAGATGCTCGTGGGCCTCATCCGGCCGGATGCGGGGCGGGCGGAGATTCTCGGCCTGCCCCTCGGCCACCGGGAGATCCGGCGCCAGATCGGTTATCTGCCGGAGTTATTCCGGTACCAGGATTGGCTGACGGCGGAGGAGGTCCTGCGCTTTCACGCCCAACTCGGGGGACTGGGTGGTGAAAGGCGTGAGAAGCGAATCCGCCGGGTGCTCAACGACGTGGGGTTGGCGGGGAGGACAAAGGAACGGGTGCGCCATTTTTCCAAGGGAATGCAGCAACGCCTGGGATGGGCCTGCGCCCTTCTCCTCGATCCGCCGCTCCTGTTTCTTGACGAGCCCTCCTCGGCCTTGGACCCCATGGGCCGCCACGACATGCGCCAGTTGTTGCTGCGGCTGCGGCAGGAGGGAAAGACTATTTTCCTAAACACCCATTTATTAGAAGATGTGGAGTCGGTGTGCGACGAGGTGGCTTTTCTCGTGAACGGGCGGATCCGAGCCCAAGGGACCGTGGAAGCGCTGTTGCACCCCGAACTCAGGTGGGAGTTTGAAGTGGGAGGGTGGGAACCGGGAATCCTTGAGGGATTCACCGATCCCGCGGGGATTTCTATCCAGGTGGTGGAGGCGGATGACCGTGGCTTTGCCCGCCTTCAGGCCGTTGTGACAGATCGGGAGCAGGCGGGGTGGATCAACGCCCTGCTGGTGGAGCAGGGGATCACTGTATATGCGTCGGGCCCCGTGCAGACCCACCTGGAGCAGTGGTTTCTCGCCTTGGCGGAAGGAGAGGGGGGAGAGACCCGTGGTTCCCGTGATGTTGCTGACTTGGCGAGAGATCCTGCGTAGACGCGTGTTCCTGGTGACGGTGCTGCTGACCGCCGTGTTCCTGATTCTGTATGGGTGGGGGCTTTCCTATGTGGCCCGGGTGGGCGAACGGGCGCCGTCTGTGAGCAATTTGCTGGATCAATATCTGCAAGGGGCGGGTCTTCTCGTCGCCGGGGTGTTTTTCGCAAACTTCATGGTGGCCTTTTTGGTCATTTTTTCGTCGGCCGGGACGATCTCTGGCGAGATTGAGAGCGGCATTCTCTATTCGATACTCCCCAGGCCGGTGGAGCGGTGGCAGGTGTATTTGGGAAAATGGGCCGGGCTTGCGATCTGGGGGCTGTTGTACGCCGGCGTGCTATTCTGGGCTTTGGTGTGGATGGTCCATCTCTTCCTGGACTTTCCTCTTGACATGACTTCCCTTCTCCGCGCTTTCGTCGCCTTGGAGTTGATGCCCTTGGTGCTCAGCGCCGTGACGCTGCTGGGGTCCGCGTATTTGCCGACTTTGGGAAATGGCGTGGCCGTGACCCTTTTGTATGGTCTGGCGCTGCTGGGAGGGCTTATGGAGCAGTTCATGAGTGTCGGGTCCTCCAGCTCGGCGGGGGAGAGAATTGGCCTGGTCACCAGTCTTCTCATGCCCTCGGATGCGCTGTATCGCCGGATGGTGTACGAGGTGACGGCGGGAAGTGGCATTCCCGTCGGTGACAGCGCCGCCCGGATGCTGGGGCCCTTTGCCAGTCTCAACGCGCCGAGCGATGCCTTTCTGGTGTACGTAGGCGTTTATATTGTCGCGGTGCTCCTCTGGGGATGCCTTCGGTTTACTTGGCGGGATATTTAATTCTTTTGCATTTGGCGGAATTGGCCCAATTCGTTTATAGTGGATCATAGAGCGCGGCCCCGATGCGGGTGCTCGGGGACGGATCCAGTTTGTGTCGAGAAGGGGGAGCGGGGAGGATGGGATATATCACCTATCGGGAATCGGGCAAGAAAGCCTATGTGACGCTGAACAACGACCGTCAGCGCAATGCGTTGTCCCGGGCGGTTCTGGAAGAGTTCAACCAGGTGCTCGGGGAGATCCGGCCGCGGCGGGATCTGAATGTGGTGATCATTCAGGCGGAAGGCAAAGTGTTCAGTTCCGGACACAATCTGCGGGAGATCGGCGGTCAGCCATCGGATGAGGTGCTGGAGTTGTTCAATGTCTGCCAGACCTTTATGCTGGGTCTGCAGCGCCTGCCCCAGGTGACCCTGGCGAAGGTGCACGGGGTGGCCACGGCGGCGGGGTGCCAGTTGGTGGCGGCCTGCGATCTGGCGGTGGCCAGCAGGGACGCCAAGTTCGCAACCCCGGGGGTCAACATCGGCCTGTTTTGCAGTACGCCGGCGGTATTTGTAAGCCGGAACGTGGGACGTAAAAAAGCGGCGGAGATGTTGTTCACCGGGGATTTTATCTCGGCCGAAGAGGCGCTGCTTCACGGGCTGGTCAATCGGGTGGTTCCGCCCGAGGAATTGGATGCGGCGGTGGAGGAGTTGGCTGACCGGGTCGCCCGGCACAGCTTGTCCACCCTGGAGATTGGCAAGCGAATGTTTTATAAGCAGCTTTCCATGGACGACGCGTCGGCCCTGGAGTATGCCAGCGGAGTCATCACGCTCAACAGCGCCCATCCCGACGCTGTGGAAGGCATTCGCGCCTTTTTCGAGAAACGCCCGCCGAGTTGGCGTGCAGAGGAAGGCGTGAAACAATCCTGACGTTTTATGGGATATTAAATTACCTAAGATGTGCAAGACCATGGGCGATGGAGAAAGATGTTCTTGGGTTTTGAGGCCTGGTCACGGTGTAGCGGCTGTGACAGGCCTATTTTTATCTTGATTACCAACTCTAAATGTGATATCAATATATCAATCCCACATGATCGATATAAAGGTTCAGAATCGAAATACATCGCTCTGGCCTGACGTCGATGTGGGAGAGGGTGGTTGCCGAGCCGTAAGTTTTTAATCGCAGGTGTTTTGCGAGAAGGGGGACGCAGTGCCAGTGCAGGGGGAGGAGGGGAGTCACCGCGTTTGTAAGTCGAAATCTTCAACGAACCTGCTGAAGACTCGGGGGTCGACACAATTGCTGGACAGGCATTCGGGGAGGCCGCTCTACATTCAAATCCGAGATGAATTGGAGAGGCGCATTTATTCCGGGGAGTGGAAACCCGGGGATCAAATTGCCACCGAAGACGAGTTGCAGCGCCTTTATGGAGTCAGTCGAATTACCGCCCAGAGGGCGGTCAATGAGCTGGTGAAACGGGGACTGGTGGTCCGAAGGGCCGGCAAAGGAACCTTTGTGACCGATGCGGTGGCGGAAGATGATCTCAGTCAGTTTATCAATTTCGCCAAGCGCCGACCGGCGGTAGAGGGTCCACACCGACTGATTGCAGTAACACCGGAAAAGTGGAAGGATCCGGACGCCGAGTGGGCCGGGCTCAGGGAAGGGGAAGAGATTCTCCGGCTGGAGCGCCTCAAGATCGTGGATGATCGGCCCTTTGCCTTGGAGATCTCCCTGATCCCTATGCGCTATGCAACGGGGATTCCAGAGGCTGATCTGGAAAACTTGATTCTTTATCCGTTTTTTCGAGAACGGGGAATCCGCCTGGCCTATGCCAAGATGTACGTCAAGCCTCACGCCTTGACCGATCAGGAGGCGAATCTTCTGGAGATGCCATCAGGCATGCCCGTGTTCTTGTGGGAGCGCGCCTCCTTCACCCAGGACCGCAGCCTGGTGGAATTGACGCGGTTTATCCTTCGCAGTGACACGCGGCGGTTTTTCGTGGAATTTTCCCTGGAAGAGTAGAAATGGAGCGAAAGGGTGGTTGGAGTGATCAGATGGAAAAGGTGGACCGCGCTGGGAGTGGTGACAGCCCTGGCGACGGCGATGGCGGGATGTGGAAGCCAGGGATCCGGAGGCTCCACAGCGGGCGGGGAACAGCAGCTGGTGGTAGCCGGATATGGGGGGTCGTTTCAGAAGGCGATCACCAGTTCAGTAATTCCGGATTTTGAGAAACAATTTCATTGTAAGGTCACCTATGTCGCCGGAGCCTCCACGGACACCTTGTCCAAGCTACAGGCGCAAAAGGCCCATCCAGAGATTGATGTGGCGATCATGGACGACGGGCCCCAGGCCCAGGCGAAGACACTGGGGTTACTCGCGCCTCTGGATCCCTCGGTGGTCACGAATCTTAAGAATGTGTACGACATCGCCAAGGATCCGGACAATATCGGAGTGGGGGTGGGCGTGACCGCCACAGGGTTGGCCTACAACACAAAAGTATACGCCGACAATCATTGGACACCGCCGACGTCGTGGAAAGATTTGGCCGACCCAAAATTGAAAGGAAAGTTGGTATTGCCAGCCATCGTGAATACCTATGGGGTGCACATGTTGGTTATGGAAGCCAAAGCAAACGGGGGGAGCGAGAAGAACATTGAACCGGGATTTACGGCTATGAAAGCCATTGCGCCCAGTTCAGTGACCTTCGATAAAACCGCGGACGTATCGAATTATTTCCTGCAGGGAACCGCAGTGGCCTCCGCTTGGGGGCAGGGCCGGGTGAACACGTTGAAATCCCAAGGCTTTCCCATCGAGTTCGTTTTTCCGAAAGAGGGCGCCGTGGCGTTGCTAAGTATGGGAAGCGTGGTAAAAAACGCGCCACATCCGCAACTGGCTCAGGAATTCATCAACTATTTGCTGGATCCTAAAACCGAGGTCGCTATTGCTCAGAGCGCGTTTTTAGGACCGACGAACAAGACCACAAAGCTTCCGGAGGACGCCGCGAAAAATGTAATCTACGGGACCTCGGAGATCGACAAGCTCGTCAAAATGGACTGGCCAACGATCAACGCCAACCGTGCCGCATGGACAGACCGGTGGAACAAAGAGATCGATACCCAGCACTAGTCGGGAAGGGTGACGGAACGTGTCGCATTTGGTTCTCGACGGTGTCGTCAAGCGATTTCATGACCGCGAGGTGATTCACGGGGTTCACCTCAGTGTAGAGCGAGGAGAGCTCATGTGTTTCCTCGGTCCCTCGGGATGCGGGAAGACCACAATCCTCAATATGATTGCCGGTTTTTTAGCGGTGGACGCCGGGGAGATTCGGCTGGATGGAGTATCAGTGGAAAAACGGCCTCCTCACAAGCGTAACATGGGCATGGTGTTTCAAAATTACGCTCTTTTTCCTCACATGACGGTGTTTGAGAACATCGCCTTCGGGCTGAAATTGCGAAAAGTGGACAAGGCCGCGATTCGGGAGCAGGTGGGCCGGGTGTTGGAATTAACTCGGTTAACGGGTTACGAAGATCACTACCCGCGCCAATTATCCGGCGGACAGCAACAGCGGGTGGCCATGGCCAGGGCGCTAGTCATTCGCCCGGACGTTCTTCTGCTGGATGAGCCTTTTAGCAACCTGGATGCGAAGCTGCGCCAGGAGATGCGGGAAGAAGTGTTCGAAATTCAGCGGCGGATTGGCATCACGACGATTTTCGTCACCCATGATCAGGAGGAGGCCATGGCGATCTCTGATCGGATCGCCGTGATCCACAATGGGGTGATCGAGCAGGTTGGCGCACCCCGGGAGATTTATGAAGAGCCTCGTACAGATTTTGTTGCCACCTTTATCGGAGAGGTGAATGCCCTGTCCGGGCGCGTGGCCGGGAATGAGTCAGGTGGTTGGGTGTCGGTGGCGACAGATTTCGGGGAGCGGTTTTCAGGTCGGAGTTCAGGGGCCGAGCTTCCGGTGGGCGCTGAGGTGACGTTGTACGTGCGTCCGGAACACATGCGAATCCAGGGGGAGAGGGCGTTTCTGGACTCGGGGGATGGTGGAGGGTCGGGTACGTCAAGCGGGTCTGGCCTCGCCGAACATCCGGGTGCCGGGCTTTTGAGGGGAAGGGTGGACAGAATTGTGTTTCTCGGGGTCAGGACTCGGTACGTGGTGGATACACCGGCCGGGGTGATCACCGTACAAACTGCAGAGCCACCGGTGGGGCTCGAGACTGGAAGTGCGGTGGTGGTGCAGTGGGATCCGGACCGGGCCTTTGTGATTCCGAAGCAGGAGTTCCCCGGGGGGGCGGCTCGAATGGGGAAAGAAGGTGGTCCCGTTGAAGCGTCCGGGTGAGGCCCGCGGCCGCGTGGGCGTTCTGTTGGTGCTACCCGCCCTAGCTGTGTTTGTCGTGTTTTTTGTGATTCCCCTTGTGAATGTCTTGATAACCAGCTTTCACAACTATAGCCAGACGACGGGGATTGGCACGCGTTGGACCTTGGAGAATTACAGTAAGTTCCTAGGGGATCCATATTATCTCGGGATTCTCTGGCGAACGATGCGAATTAGCGTGGTGACCACGGTGGTGACCCTCCTCCTCGGGTATCCATTGGCGATGATCCTGATGAGTACCCGGGGGCGGACGAGGAACTACCTCGTACTGTTTCTGTTGTCACCCTTGTTGATCAGTATGGTCATCCGCGCTTACGGATGGGTGATTATTCTTGGCAACCGGGGGCCTGTGGCGGATTTGCTCGGCCTTGTCGGGATTCACCCGCCATCTATGCTCTATAACGAATTTGCTGTGGAGCTCGGGATGGTACATGTATTTTTGGCCTACATGGTGCTACCGATCCTTGGTAGTCTAGAGAGCATCGATCCATCGGTGGTGCGAGCGGCGCAGAGTCTTGGCGCCGGGCGATGGAGGACTTTTCGCAGCATTCTGCTTCCCCTCTCTCTGCCTGGAATTTCGGCGGGGTCGGTGATGGTATTCAGTCTCACTGCCAGTTCCTTTGTTACACCGATGATTCTCGGAGGCCCCCGGGTACCGGTGATGTCGGATTTGGCCTACGATCAGACGGCGGTGCTTCTCAACTGGCCGTACGGATCGGCGGTGGGGTATATTCTCATTGCAGTGACGCTGGCGCTCTTGCTTCTGTATAGCCGGATCGTCGGCGGTCGGGGAGGGGCGGTGCCGGTGCGATGACAATCGGCAAGGTACTTCGGGGGGTATATCTCGGCCTGCTATACCTGTTTATTCTTGCCCCCATCATTGTGGTGGTGGCCTCTTCCTTTACCCGGACCAATTATATCGTTTTTCCTCCCAAGGGATTTACGGTGCGTTGGTACGGGGAACTCGTTCAGAACCACCCGGAGTTTCTAGCGTCCCTTGGGGTAAGCATTGCCGTCGGCTTGGGTACGGCCCTCGGGGCGACGGCGCTGGGCACTTTAGCGGCCCTGGCCCTGGAGCGGTACCCGGTGCCTGGTCGCAGGGCGCTCCAGGAGCTGTTTGGATCGCCCCTCGTGATCCCGTCGGTGGTGCTGGGGGTGGCCCTCCTGCAGTGGTATTCGGCCCTTGGGATCGCTACCAGTATTCTGTCGTTGATCATTGGTCATTTTATCATCGCCTTTCCGTATGTCGTACGGCTAGTGACGGCGAAGTTGATCGATTTTCGTGAAAGCCATGTCGAGAGGGCTGCCGCCAATCTTGGCGCCACACCGTGGCAGGTCTTTTGGAAAATCACCCTGCCGATGATTCGATCTGGGATCATTGCTGGAGCGGTGTTCGCCTTTGTTACATCCTTTGACGACTTAACGGTTGCCCTGTTTGTGGTAAGCACCGACGTTCAGACTTTGCCGGTACGCCTGTTTAACTACATGCAATACAATTACGACCCTGTGGTGACGGCAATCTCCTCTCTCATGGTTTTACTAAGTGTGGTCATGATGGTCGTCATGGAACGGGCCATGGGAATTGGCCAGGTGTTCGGAGTGTCCGGTCAACAGGCAGGGAAGAGAGGGAAGCAGCGTGTCTACGAATGAGGATGTACGGATACCCGCGATTTCTGGGGAACGGGTGACTTTTACCTTCAATGGCGAAATGGTGGTCGCCAACGCGCATCAAAGCTTGGCGGCAGCTTTGTGGGCGGCCGGATATCGGCAATTGGGGACCAGTAGAAGTAAGGCGGAGCCGAGGGGGCTCTTTTGCGGGGACGGTTGGTGTGGAAACTGTTTTGTTGTCGTGGATGGCCGGCATCGCGTGAGGGCCTGCAGCACCCGGGTTAGGGAAGGGATGCGGGTGGAGATGCAGTTAGGAGATCCGGATTTGGGGTGAGGCAGGAAATGGCAGTGGGGGAAGAGCACGGGACAGCAGACGTGTTGGATGTGGCGGTAGTGGGCGGCGGTATCGCCGGTTTGGCTGCGGCGAAGGAATTGTTGGAAGCCGGGCTCACGGTAGCTGTGTTCGAGGAGTCGGCGGTGTTCGGCGGCAAAGCGGCAAACCGCACGGAGTGGGTGCAGACACCGGAAGGTCCGGACCGTTGGTGGAGATGGGTGTCACGGCTGGAACAAGGGGTGCGATCCGCGGGCGGCCGGTTGTATGCGGATACGCCGGTACTGGGGCTGGAAGAAGGTCCAGAAGGTTGGCGGCTAGCGGTGCTGATGGGGGGCGACGTGGAGGAGGTGTCGGCCCAGTCGGTCATTGTAGCTGCCGGAGCCCGGGGTCAGGGGCTGTTATTTCCCGGCTGGGCGAAACCGGGAGTGATCACAGCGGATGCCGCCCGGCGGATGATCTTTCGAGACCGGGTACTGCCTGGGAGGCAGGCGGTGGTGGTTGGTGCGGTGGACGAAGCCTTGTGGACCGCTCGGGAACTAAAACTTGCCGGTGCCACTGAGGTAACGGTGGTGCGTGCAGACCACCCCGTCGAGGAGATCGAAGGAGTGGCCGAGTTATTGAAGGGGTATGCAGAAAGGTGGCCGGAGGGTACTCGGGACGCCTTGAGCGAACGGTCTCTGTCGGAAATTCCGGGGGACATCCATGTGGAGATCGATTGGGTGATGGGAGCGGCCACAGGAACTTCGGGGGTGGAGACCGTAACCCTCGTGAACCAAGCTACTGGGCAGGTACGCACGCTACAAGCGGATCTTGTGGTCTTGGCCCATGGTCGGATTCCTGCTGTGGAGCTGGTTCAGCTGGCCGGGGTGCGATTTGGGTATGCGGAAGCTTTGGGTGGTTGGGTACCGATCTGCGGTCCGGACATGCAGACGACCCAGCCGGGACTCTATGTGGCGGGGGGGACCGCGGGGGCGGACACCACGACGGCGGAGTGGCTTTCCGGCCGACTTGCGGGGACTGCGGTGGCTCGTCGGCTGAGGCCGGAAAAAGGTGTTGATGACGACAGCGTCGAGCGGTTGATCGTCGCGTGGAGCCGAGCGTCTGGTCCGGTTCGGGCAGGGGCGAGATTACGATTGGCCACTGCCTCGGAGTGTCCCGACAGCGCCCCTCTTAGCAATGTTTGGAGCGAAGAGGGGCTGTCTGCGAATGGCAGGGCAGGGGTGTACAGCTTTGGCAAGCGTAGCGTGGAACCTTGGACCGTGGTGTGTCGCTGTGAAGATGTGACGGTGGGGGATGTTGTCACGGCGGTGGAGCAAGGGGCCCGCAGCCCGGATGATGTGAAGCGGCTCACCCGTTGCGGCATGGGGCTTTGCCAAGCACGGGAATGCCGGAGCCTCGTGGCGGAGGTGATGTCTCAGGCTTTGGGGAAACCCGTGGACGAAATTCCACTTCCCAATGTGCGATTTCCTGTGCGCCCAGTCCTCCTGGAATTCCTGGCCGGGGCAGATGCAGGGGATGGGACCGTTCGGTCGGTGCTGAGTGAGGTGAAAGAAGATGACTGAAGGGCGAATTCTGGTGGAAGATACGCCAAGTGCCTTAGATGCTGAAATTGCCGTGATCGGGGCAGGGGTGGTGGGGAATTCCATTGCTTTTCACCTGGCCGAACGTGGGCGGGATGTGCTGGTGATCGATAAGAACTATCCCCTGTCCGGTACGTCGGGATCGACCCAGGCCTGGGTATGGGTGCACACGAAATCTCCGGCTTCTTACGCGGAGTTCAGCCTCCTGAGCGCCGAACTCTATCCCTATCTCAAGAAGCGGATCGGGGACGTGGAGTACCAGGCAACAGGCGGGATTGCTCCGATTTTCGACCCGAAGGACCTGCAACGGGCCAAGCGGTTTGTCGAGACCTATCGCACCCACGGTATTCCTGTAGAGCTGCTCGACCGGGATGAGGTGTTGGATAAAGAACCTCACCTCTCACCGCACGTGGTGGGAGCCACCTTCAGCCGGGTGGACGGGAACGTCAACCCGTTTCGACTGGTGGATGGCTACCGGCGGGCGGCGGTGCGGCACGGGGCGAGGTACAGTTTCTACAACCCTGTGCTGGAGATCGAGGAGCTAACGGGTGGGTTCGTTATCCGGACCGAGCGTGCCCGGGTGCGATCGAAAAAATTGGTGTTGGCGGCTGGGCCATGGTCGGCCCAAGTGGGGCGCCTGTTAGGTGTATCGATCCCCGTGGACCCCGTGCGAGGGCAGATCGTTGTGACCGAGCCTTTGCAACCGCTTCTACGTTATACGATGAGTGGGATGCGCCAGACTCAAAATGGAGAGATCCTGATTGGCTATTCTAAAGAAAATGTCGGGTTTGACCGGCGAACCCGGCTGCCGGTGATACGCCAGACGGTGAACATGGCCTTGCAATATGTACCGAAGTTAGCCAAGGCGCAAGTAGTCCGAACCTTCTCTGGCCTGCGGGTTATGCCTCGGGACGAGCTTCCCATCCTCGGGCGGGTCCCGGGCCACGAAGGTCTCTATGTGGCTGCTACCCACAGCGGGTACACGTTATCGCCCTTACTCGGTACGCTGATGGCAGAATTGATCGTGGACGGAGAGACGTCGATCCCCATTGACGCGTACAGCCTGAAGCGATTTGATGCTTGAGTAGCCGTCTACGCAAACCCCTCCCTGGCTAAAGCCACCAGGGAGGGATCTTTTGGGGGAGGAAGCTGTTACCATTTTCGATACGGAAGGAATTTGCCGTTCATCACGACTTGTACCCGGTCCCCTTTGGGATCTTCGACCCGGCGCACGCTCATTTCAAAATCGATGGCGGACATGATGCCGTCGCCGAATTTTTCGTGGATCAACTCTTTGAGCGCCGGCCCGTAGACTAGCAAAATCTCGTAAAATCGATAAAGAACGGGATCCGTGGGGGGCATGGGAACCGTTGTTCCGCGGTACGGGATGACCGTCAGCGCCTGCACCGCGTCTTCCGGGAGCTCCAGCAAACTGCCCACCTTTTGTGCTTCTTCCGGGGAAAGCGGTGCCTGACCGAGCAATGCGGTGGCTGTCCACGCCTCCGAGCGGCCAATCGCGCCGGCAATATCCTTCCATTTTAGGCCCAACCGCTGTTTCGCTTCGATCACCTGCCGGGTGACCTCGGCTTTTTCCATATTTTTGACTCCTTTCCCGAATGTGTGTGAAGAAAATGTGAAGTAAACGTTAACATACAGAAGTTGCACCGGGACAAATACCAGATTCGCGTTAAATTATACGACACAGATCGCCGAAATCAATGGGCACACGTAAACAATAGGTGACATGTGTGAGAACGAAGTGCGACGCGTATGAAAAGATTCGAAAGTTCTGGTAAATAGACGGTGACCGGTGTATCCGGCCCGGCCGGGGCCGCCCGGGATTTAACCCCGGGCATAGCGGCCAAAATGGAACATCCGCAGTCCAATGCGGGTCAAAGAAAGAATGGGTGCACCGATTTTCCAAATGACGCGGCCGGCGAACACGCCGATCACCATTCCGGCCAACACGTCCGTCGGCCAGTGTACCCCGGTGTACACCCGGGCGATCATCGTCAGGACCGCCAGGGCTGTCAATCCCGCAGCCACCCAGCGGTTGATTTTCCCCCAAGTTGCAGAAGCCAGAGCAAAGCTGCCCGATGCGTGGTCGCTGGGGAACGAGGCGTCCGGTGCGTGGGGGATGAGCTCGGTGAAGGTGCCCGCCGCCAGGACCGTGAACGGACGCGGGCGAAACCATATGTGGGAGATGACAAGGTTCACCAGCAAGGCCAGGATGCCGGCGAAAACTGCCACCACCAAGGCGTGCCGGGGCCCTTCCTCCCGTTTGGGCAAGAGCAGCCACAGGGCGATAAAGGCGATGGCATAGATCTCGACGGAGTACTGGGCGACGGAACTCATCAAACCGTCCAGCCAGGTGTGATGTCCCGCCTGGCTGTTCACGATGTGAAACAACGCAGCATCAAAGGTATTCATGGGTTCCTCCTTATCCAACCGACCCGGCGGTTGGTCATCGTTGCGAGAACGGCGCCGATCCCGGCGCACCACGCCAGGGCGAGCAGCACCGGCCCCGCAGCGGGAATATTGGCGAATGCCATGACGAGAACCGCGCCGATCAGTCCTTGAAGGCCCGGCGAAGAAAGGGCGGGACCGTCACCTGTGGGTTGCAGCAGTCGAGTGGCCCAGACCGACACTGCCCCCAGGCCGATGAGCCCGGCGATCCCGTAGGCGACCAAAATCAACGCCGCAATGGGGGCGCCAATCACCGTCACCGCCAGGACGGCGCTCAGGGCGACGACCGCCAAGGACCCCAGCACTCCCACCAGGGTGGTGCGTCCAAAGGAGTCTTCGATGTAGGACACGGTTCCGTCCAGGTGGCGGCGCAAAATCAGAACCGCCAAGGTGGGAAGAACGACCAAGAGCACACTCCCGGCCAGGCGCAAAGCCCAGAGGCCGGCGGCGAGGGCGGCTCCAAGGGCGACGCTGTCCAACCATCTGGCGCCGGCGGGAATATGGTACAAGGCCTCGACCTGGGCCCCGGGGTCGATGACCGTCTGGCCTCCCCAAGTGACCACGATCCCCGCCCGGGCCGTCGATCGCAGATGCAGGTCGCCCCGGGTGACGACCAAAAGATCTCGAACGGTGCCGGCCACGTCTGCCGGGTTTCCTACCACGAGTACGACTTCCGCCGTATCTCCGTACGGGATGGTGACCGGGTTCTGGGCGACGATGGACCGATCCGGGACGGCGGCCAGCAGGCGCTGGGGAGCCGAACCTGCGAAGAAAAAGGTCACCAAGGCGGAAAGGAGCACCGCCGACAGAAGCGTTTTCTGTTTGACTTCCATGTGCTGCATCCTGCAGCCTCCCAACATTGTCTCGTAGCCCTCCCCGCCGGTCGTACCGTCTTCGGCCGAATTCTTACCCGGGTGTGGACGAGGACCGCCAGGTTCGGCGGATGATCTCCCGGGCTGCGATCCAGGACAGGAGGGCAATCCCGATTCCCATAGCTGTCATCACCGGGGCCCCGATTGTCGCGGAACTCCACCACAGCCCTAGCAAAATCCTCATACCCCGCAGAAGGTGGCCGGCCAGCCGGATGAAGGAGTGGTCGATTGGATAAGCGACCACCGGGGCTGCGACCGCCAGGAGGGCGAGAAGCCCGGTGGTCACCAAGGCGACGATTCCGGTGTCAAACCGTTGTTTAGCCCGGCGGAGAGCCGCGATGCGCCGGTTTACCGCATGTTCAAAGTCTGGCGGGGCGCTCCATGCGGCGAGAGCTTCGTGAACGCCTAGGGACGCCGATCGCAACTCCGCGAGGCGGATCTTGCAGACCGGGCAATGGGCCAGATGTGTCGCTACGGCCGTCTCCTCTTCCTCTGGGAGCTCTCCGTCGAGATGGGCGGAGAGGCGTTCCTGGACTTCCCGGCATTCCACGACCATTCCTCCTCGGGTGAGTCGTTGATGAACAAGCGACGAAGCTGCAGACGGGCGTGATGGAGCCTCGAACGAACCGTTCCCACGGGAATGCCCACGATGTCCGCAATCTCTTGATATTGAAATCCATGAACCTCGTGCAGCACCAGGACTGCCCGGTGTTCCGGGCTCAGTTGAGCCAGGGCGTCGAGCAGAACCGTCCGTCCCTCCGGGTCCTGGGCGAAAGCGTTGCCGGGGGCTCCCCCTTCTCCTTGCTCAGCGGCGGAACGGATTTGCTCCCCCTCCCTGATGCGATTTTTCACCGCATCCAGGGCTTGTCGGGTGGCGATTCTCGCCAGCCACCCCGGGAAGGCGCCATCATCTTTCAGCGCGCGAAGGGAGAGAAAAGCCCGGACGAACGATTCCTGGGCGACATCCGCCGCTTCCTCGGGGTTCCGCACGATGGCCAGGGCGGTGCGGAAAACCATATTCTGGTATCGGCGCACGAGCGTGGAAAATGCCTTCCGGTTCCCGGATTTGGCCAGTCGAACGAGCTGCACGTCGTCGTCCAAGGAGCGCTCCTCCCTTGCCCTCTATACAAGAAGACTGTCTGGACAGGACAGAAGTTCATCGTGGATGAAGATTTTTTGCAACAATTTTTCCGAACCGACACAAAGGCTTACTTCATGTTGTATCACATTTGGCACCCCGCCATGCCGGGAGGGATCTGACCCAGGCCGTCGAATCATATAGGATATGGGATGCGGCAGGCAGATTCCCAGTTTCCAGCGGGGGGAGGATAGGTTAGAGTTGGAGCCATCAATCGTCAAAGAAGAGATCCTTCGCCCGCGTCGGGGAATTCTCGCCCTGGTCTTGGGCGGTTTAACGGGGCTGGGGCCTTTCACCGTGGACATGTATCTGCCATCGCTGCCGGTGTTGGCGGAGGATTTTCGTGTGGGGGCGTCGACGGTCCAGTTGAGCCTCATGGCGTGTCTGTTGGGATTGGCCTCAGGACAACTGGTGGCAGGGCCCATCAGTGATGCCCGGGGGCGCCGGGGTCCGGTCCTCGTCGGTCTGTTGATCTACGCGCTGGCGTCGGTGATGGCAGCTTGGGTGGGGCGGATCGAGGGGTTCATTGCTCTGCGGTTTGTGCAGGGGATGGCGGGGTCGGCGGGAATCGTCATCGCCCGGGCCATTGCCCGGGACCACTTCGAAGGGCCGGAATTGACACGGTTTTTCGCCTTGCTGATGGTGGTGAACGGGGCGGCCCCGGTGTTGGCCCCGGTCATAGGCGGGCAGATCCTCCGGGTGACCTCCTGGCGCGGGGTGTTCCTGGTTCTGGGGGGACTGGGCATTCTTCTTTGGTTGACGGTGTGGGGGTTGCTTGCGGAAACTCATCCTCCTCACCGGCGGGTCCGGGGCGGCGTCCGGGCAACCATCGGGACACTGGGTCAGTTGCTCAAAAATGCGGAGTTCCTGGGCTACGTATTGGCTCAGGGGTTCGCTTTTGCGGCCATGTTCAGTTATATCTCCGGTTCATCCTTTGTTCTCCAACAGGAATACGGGGTGTCGGCCCAGGGGTTCAGCGCGGTTTTTGCCGTCAATGGCATCGGGATTGTTTTGTCCGGGCAGATCGCCGCCCGGGCGGCTGTCAGGTGGGGGGAGCGCCGGGTTCTGGGCGTTTCCCTGATCGTGGCGGTGTTGGGCAGCCTATTTCTTCTCGGCGGGGTGATGGCCCGGGCGGGGTTAGCGTTGGTGCTTCCCACGCTGTTTGTGGCGATTGCAGTGGTGGGGGCGATCAGCACCATGTGCAGTTCTCTGGCTCTGCAGAACCACGGGAGAGTTGCCGGCAGTGCGGCGGCTTGGCTTGGGGTGAGCGGCCAGTTGATCGGCGGTTTAGTTACCCCCCTGGTCGGGTTGGGGCCCGGCCGCATTGCTATCACCATGGCGGGTTTGATCATGATTTGTCACCTGTTCGCCGCCGTGGTGTACAAGCTTCTGTCCAGTCGGCGGGCGGTGACGGATGAAACGGGGCAAGAGGGTGCTTAATGTTCGGTTGTTCGAACGTGCGGGAGGTGGTTGGTATCGTGAATTTTACCCAAATAGGCCCTGGAAGCAGCCCCCATTAAAATCCCGGATGATCCGGAGTTTCCGGATCCCAGGGGGCCGGCTCCGGCCGCTCCATGAACAGGCGCCAAAACCACACAAAGGCCGGGAAAAACAGAGCCAACCCGACCAAAAGCACCACGAGAAGGGTGCGAAACATGGCGGGCCCCGCAAAGGCTCCTTCTACCGTCAGGCTGGGGGCGAGAAGAAACGGCAGATGGGCGAGACCGTATCCCCAGTGGGCAAAGGCGTACTGCAGAACGG
>NZ_JAILZZ010000025.1:0-40411 GCF_023512215.1 Kyrpidia sp.
TAGATCGACAGGCTTGGGATCAGCCTCGGCATGGCATCGTAGGTGACGTAAAGCGGGCCGCCCGAGAAAATGATAAAAGCACAGGCCGGAGTGAGGAGCACTGCGTCCGCGAATAGGTAGATGATCTTCTGGAGTTCGCTGAGGCGCTTCACCCCCGCAAAGGGTTGGATCACCGGCAACCAGTTGATAAACGCCGCAATCATCATCACCAAGTGCACCCAGACGGCCAATGAGCCGTGGGACATGAGAAAATCGAACACGGACGGGAAATGGTAGGCCGTGAATAACAGGTTCAACGTGATCAACGCAAACAGGGGGCGGCTGAGGACCCGGATCAGCCGTTCAATCCCCCGGACCTGCATCCATGCCCGAACGATCCATTCTGGGAGGCCCAACAGCACCAGCGGCGGGACCACCATGTACTCCAGGGCCATGGCCGTCATGTGGACGCTGAACAGGTACATGTGCCCAATGTAGTCGACAGGACTGCCGGCCACCAGGTAAAACAGGGTCAAGCCACTATAGAAGGAAACTTTCCGGCCCACCCCGGCCGATCGGTCTCCGGTGCCGCCCGAGGCCCGCCACCTGCGCCATGTGGCCCAGTACCACACTCCTATAGCCAGAACGACAGCCAGCAGCGGAATGTTCCAAGAGGACCACAGGGATCCATCAATGGGCGTGCCGCAAAATGGCAACGGGAATCCCCCCTTATCCTAGGGCCACAAAACCAAAACCAACACGAAAATGAATCCCAGCAGCGCCCCGGACGTGATAAACAGCGTGGGAAAAGAGTGACCTTTTTGGTTCAGGTGCATGAAATCCCACAGCTGCAGAATCACCTGAATGACCGCTAACGCCAGGATCACCGGGATGACCACTGTAGGGGACATGCCGGCGCCGACCATCGCAAAGGCGATCACCGTAAACAAAATCATAATCGCGAAGGAAATGATGTGTTTCCGAACCGACCCATGCCCGGAGCCGGATTCGGTACCGGTGTTGTGGGTCTCCGTCGGTACGTTCGTCATCCTTGCACCATCCTTTCACACCAAACGCGGACTTGGTGGATTCAGGAAATCCCCAAGATGCCCATGAGATAGACCACGGTAAAAATGAACACCCACACCACGTCGACAAAATGCCAATACAGGCTGGCGATGAACACCTTAGGCGCTTTCCTTGGGGTAATTCCGCTTCGCCTCAACTGGAGCATCAAGATCGAGATCCAGATCACCCCGAAAGCCACGTGGCCACCGTGAAATCCGACCAGGGTAAAGAATGCGGAAGAGAAGGCACTCGTACCGAAACCGAATCCCTCTCCGGCGTAGGTGATGAATTCCACTACCTGCACGGCCAAAAACCCTAGGCCGAGCAACACAGTGACCCCCAACCAACGGAGAAGCGAGCGAAGGTTGCCCCGGTGCATGGCATTGATGCCGAGCACGCCGGTCAGGCTGCTCGTCAAAAGCAAGATGGTGGCCAGGCCGATGATCGGCAGGTGAAACAACTCGTGGGCAGTCGGACCGTTTAGGGTGTGCCCTCGAAGGGTCAGGTAAGTGGCAAAGAGGGAGGCGAACAGGGCGCATTCGCCCCCCAGGAATACCCAGAATCCAAGAACCTTATTTTTCCCCTCAAGGGTCGCTGTTTCTGGTCCTAATTCAAGCCGATCCCCGGCATTGACCAGCCTGGGCTGAGTTTCCATGGCTTCCATTACGCCCGCACCTCCCTCACCCGAGTGCTCTCCTCCGGAAGAATGTGATGTCCTTCGTCGTCATTGAGGGAGTGATAAAACATCGCCAATGCAATCACCTCAAGTCCCAGCACGATGAAGAAGAGGCGATGGTAGATAGCCGCAAATCCGGCGATAAACAGTCCGACGGCCATCACCAAAGGCAGAAACGAATTCGACGGCATGTGAATGGGACCCAAGGGTTCGGCTGCCGGGACCGTCGAGCCCTCTTCTTTGGCGATCCACAGGGGATCCAGGCCGCGCACCAAAGGCGTCTGAGCGAAGTTGTACTCCGGAATCGGGGATGGAACCGCCCACTCCAGGGTCCGGGCATCCCAGGGATCGGCCCCCGCCACCTTGCCCTTGGTGAAGGCATACACCACATTGGCAGCGAAGACGATCATCGACACACCCATGATAAAGGCGCCGATCGTCGACAATTGGTTCCAGATCTCCAGCCCCATACCAGGGTTGTAGGTGGGTACCCGGCGTGGCATGCCAAACAGTCCGGCCAAGTGCATCGGGAAGAACGTCAGGTGGAACCCAATGAACATCAGCCAGAAATTGATATGGCCCAGCACCTCGCTCATCATCCGGCCGGTGATCTTCGGGAACCAGTAATAAAGACCTGCGAAGAAACCGAACACCACGCCGCCGATCAACGTGTAATGGAAGTGCGCCACCACGAAGTAGGACCCGTGATACTGAAAGTCCGCCGGAGCAGCCGCGAGCATCACGCCCGTGAACCCGCCGATCACGAAGGTGGGCAGGAATCCCAAGGCGAACATCATGGGGGGCTTGAACCGGATCTGACCGCCCCACATGGTGAACAACCAGTTAAAGACTTTCATCCCGGTCGGGATACCGATGAGCATCGTGGAAATCGCAAAAATCGAGTTGGCCATCGCCCCCAAGCCCACCGTGAACATGTGGTGCACCCACACCATGAAGCCGATAAAGCCGATCAACACTGTCGCAATGACCATGGAGGTGTAACCGAAAATGCGCTTCCTGGAGAAGGTCGCCACCACTTCGGAGATCATCCCGAAAGCTGGGAGCACGACGATGTACACTTCTGGGTGTCCGAAGATCCAGAACAGGTGCGTCCACAACAGCGGGTTCCCACCCATGGTCGCATCGAAGAAGTGGCCGCCAAAAAGTCGCTCGAACATATACAAGAACAGGCCTACGGTCAACGGCGGAAATCCGAACACGATCAGGCCGGAGGTCACCAGGCTGGTCCACGTGAACAGCGGCATCCTGAGCAGGGTCATGCCCGGCGCCCGCATGTTGAGAATCGTGGCGATGAAATTGATCGCGCCCATTAACGACCCGAAGCCCGCAATCTGTAGGCCGATGACGTAAAAGTCCATCCCTGTGCCGGGAGTATACTTATCGAGCCCGATGGGGGTATAAGCAAACCAACCGGCACTTGGAGCAGGGCCAAAAAACCAGCTGATGTTTACGAGCAAAGCCCCCACGAAAGTGAACCATAGGCTGACGGCGTTCATGAAGGGGAACGCCACGTCCCGAGCCCCGATCTGAACCGGCATGATCAAGTTGACCAATCCGAAGATCAAAGGCATGGCTGCGAAGAAGATCATGTTCGTTCCATGCATGGTGAATAATTCGTTAAAGGTCGGGTAACTCACAAACTGATTATTGGGCACAAACAGCTGAATACGCATCAGAAGCGCTTCCACGCCCCCGACGAGCAGATAGAACACCCCGATCAGCACATACATGATCCCGATCTTTTTATGATCCACCGTCGACAGATAGTCCAACAACCAGTGGCGCTTATGAGGCGCTTCGACGGTATGCACGTGATGGCTCAACACTTCTTCCAGCGGTTTTGCCATCCCATAACCCTCCTTTTCGACCGAACTGCCCCCTCGAAACAAGCCGCCGTGGGATGAGTCGTTATTTCAACCCCTCCAAGAATGCGGAGAGCGCCGAGATCTGCTGCTGATTCAAGGGCAGTTTGGGCATCTTGGTGCCCGGTTTGATCGCCGCCGGATCGCTGATCCACTTCTCCACATCGGTGGGGTTATTATCCAGCACCCCAGCCACTTTCGGACGATCCGCAAAACCCGTCAAATCCGGCCCCAGAACCCCTTTGAAGTTGGTTCCCGCAATGGCGTGGCATGTGGCGCAATTTTGCGCGAACAACTTCTCGCCCTCAGCCGCCTGCGCACTCGTCGGCTGCACCTGGGGATTTTTCATCTTCTGAACCCAGGCTTGGAATTGCTGCGGCGTGTCGGCAATGACAACAAAGTCCATCACACCGTGGCTCGGGCCGCAGTATTCTGCACATTTCCCTTGATACTCGCCCGGTTGACTGGCCTCGAACCACATGGTGTTCACCCGGCCGGGGATGAGGTCGGTCTTGCCGGCCAGTCGGGGCACCCAAAACGAATGCATGACATCGGTGGTTTCCAGCTTGAGGTTGACCTTGGTTCCCACGGGGATATGTAAGGCTTGCGCCGTTACAATTCCCAGATCAGGATATTCAAACTGCCACCAAAACTGAGACGCCTTAACCGTGACATTCATGGTGTTCGGACCCGTCTGTTTCTGATCCAGCGCAAAGGCGGTGGACACCGTCGGAACAGCCAGAATCCCCATAAGAATGAGTGGAATAATGGTCCAGGTCAACTCCATCCAATTGTTTCCTTCCACCTGTTTTGGCGGCAAATCCTGCCCCTTCCGCCGACGGAAGCGGATGAGCACATAAACGAGAATCGCCATCGCCACAATAAATACTCCGGTCATAATGTACACGCTGGTCATAATCACCGATAATTCCATCTTGGCCACCGGCCCGGCCGGATCGAAAACGGACATATCGGTCCTTCCGCAACCGGTCAGCCCAAACAGGAGCCCTACCATGACAAACAGTAGTCCGATGCGATGTTTCGGCCTCACCCACCAAACCCTCCCTTTCCCTTATCTCCTAGTGCGGCCAATCCCCTGCTCAGGAGTCTATTTCCATAATATCAAAAAATCCTGGGAGTTAATATGGCCAAAATGTGACAGTATGGCCGATCCTTTGCGTTTTTTCCCGATGTCGAGTAAACGGGGAAGGGTTTGTCATCTAAGGTAAATAGTGAAGGTTCAGAATCTGCCGTCCCGACCGGTGAGAGCCCATCACGTCCCGAGCTCTTCCCGGCCCGCCTGTCGGCGGCCGCTCCCGTACACCCAAAGGGCTGTGAGGAAAAAGACCACCATCGTGGTCCAGAACACCGAACTAAACCCCAGAGTTGTTCCGAGCGCCCCGCCCACCAAGGGGCCCAACACCGTACCCATCATTTGAAAACTCGTGGTCATTCCGAAAGCCGTGCCCCGTTCGGATTCCGAGACGAGCTGGCCAATCAACGCATTGGAAGTCGGAAGAAGTCCCCCAATAAAGAGTCCCGCCGCCGTCCGCAAGGCGATCAACTGCACAATTGTCTCCGCTGTCCCGGTCCACCCGAACACAATGGCGGCGCCAATACACATGAAGACGAGCAAGCGGCGATGGCCGTAACGATCCCCAAGCTGCCCCGCCACCACCGCCGACACCGAGCCCGCCACCCCCGCCAGCGCCACCAAAAGGCCTGTCACCGTCCCCACGAACCGCGAATCACCGAGTAAATGCCTGACGAACAAGGGAATCACCGGCGCGATGACCACCACGCCGAACTGGACCATGGCGCCCGTCATCGCCAGACTCAGCAACCCCGGGCGTCGGACCAGGGTCCATATTTTACCGAAAAACCCCTGTTCGGCCCCCCGGCCGACCGGCCGAACACCGGAAGGTTCGGCCACCCCGAGCCAAACCAGCAGGGCGGCCACCACGTTCAACGCGCCAAGCAGGACGTAGGGAAACCGAATGCTCACGAGATCGGCCAGCAATCCCCCAAAGAAGGGCCCTATCGCAGCCGCCGTAAAATTCGACGTCTGGTACAGCCCCAAGGCGGACCCCAAGCGATCCGCCGGGGTGATGGACGTCACCAAAGACAGGGACGCCGCCGCCACCCCGCCCAGGGCCCCCTGAAGAATCCTGAGAATGAACAGCTGCCACGGCTGATGTACAAATCCCATGGCCCCGATAATGAAAATATTGGCGAGATAGACCTGGATCACCACCCGGCGACGCCCGTGCTTGTCTGCAAAATTCCCCCACAGCGGACCAGTGATCGCCGCCACCAAGGGAGTGACCGCCATGATCGCCCCGGACCACACCCCCACCGCCCGGGTGGAGGTCACCCCCAGATGAGGAAGATAGAGGGGGATAAACGACCACTGAAAATTGAGCCCCAACACCGCAATAAAATTGCTGAGCCACAGAAGGTAGAGTGGTCGCCGCCAAGAGGTTTCCGGATCCTCAACGGTCTCCCGCCGCCCGATCCTCATTCCGCCACCCCGAGGGCGCGGCGCACAAAGGCGGGCAAGGCAAAACTCCCCTCCGCAAGATCGGCGGTTACATACCGTGTACTCTCCTCGCGAATCCGGCGGGTCCATCCGGAATCCTCAAACGGATCGAACAAACACCCCAAAGTAAAGGTCCACAAAGCCCCAGGATATGTCGGTACCGGGGCCCAATAGGTCCGGGTAACGGGAAACAACTCGTTTAGCACCCGGCGGGTATTTTGAAGCACCGGCAGATAAAAAAGCGGGGACTCACTCTGGCAAACCATGATTCCGCCCGGGCGAAGAGCCGCTTTCACCGAGCGGTAAAACGGTTCCTCAAAGAGAACCGTGGCGGGGCCAATGGGATCCGAGGAGTCGACGATGATCACATCGTACTGATTCTCGACGCCCTTTACATACTGCACCCCGTCTTCAAACCGCGTGCGCACCCGGGGATCGTCCAACTGTCCAGCGAGCTCGGGCAGATACGTCCTGCAAGCACTGGTGACCTGCTCATCGATCTCCACCAGATCCACCCGCTCCACCGAAGGATATTTTAGACACTCCCGCACCGCGCCCCCGTCGCCTCCGCCGATCACCAGGACTTGCTTCGGATTTGGGTGCAAGGCCAAGGGGACATGGCTGATCATTTCGTTATAGATAAACTCATCCCCCGCCGTGGTCTGCACCACGCCGTCCAGGACCAGCGCCCTGCCGAAGGTTTCCGTGTCCACGATAGCGATCTCTTGAAAGGGCGACCGTTCCACGTGAAGAACGTTTTTTAATCTCCAGTTTAATTTCAGATGACCCGATTCCACTTCAGTCAACCACAAAGCCCCGTCTCGCTCCTGAATGTATTCAGGCCGGTTCATCTCCTTCACCCCCCCGCACATCGCCAAAAGCCAGTATAACAAAAGCGTTGCCCGACGACAAAAAGGCCGGCGCGCGAGGCGCCGACCCTTCTGCCTTCTACCTCCTTGTACCGCCGGGGTACCGCCCTCGCGGACCGGAACTCACCAGCCTCAATCGGCGAGAACTTTCTTCAATTCCTCGGTGAGCATGGGAACCACTTCGAACAGATCGCCGACAATCCCGTAATTCGCCACTTTAAAAATCGGCGCTTCCGGATCTTTGTTGATGGCCACGATCACCTTAGAGTTCGACATGCCGGCCAGGTGTTGGATCGCACCCGAAATTCCGCAGGCGATGTACAGATCCGGCGTCACCACCTTGCCGGTCTGCCCGATCTGCATCGAATAATCACAGTAACCGGCATCACAGGCCGCCCGGGAAGCACCCACCGCCGCCCCGAGAACCTCGGCCAGTTCATACAGCGGCTTGAAGCCCTCCGCGCTCTTGACCCCCCGACCGCCGGAAACGATAATCTTGGCCTCGGTCAAATCCACACCGGAAGTGGCCTTTTGCACCACTTCTTTCACCACGGTCCGCAAGGAGGCGCCCGATAGACCCGCCCCCACCGTTTCCACAGTGGCACTCCGTCCCGCATCCGGCTCATCAGCGGACAGGTTGTTCGGCCGGACGGTCGCAAACACCTTGCCGTCTGAGATCGTCACCTTGGTAAAGGCTTTCCCGGCATAAATCGGCCGCGTAAACACGATCTTGCCGTCTTCCAGCCCCACGTCCACCACATCGGACACTTGACCCGCGCCAAACCGGGCCGCGAGCTTCGGCGCCAAGTCCCGGCCAATAGCGGAGTGGGCGAAGAGCACCACGTCGGGATCTGCCGTTCGGATCAGCCGCTCCATCACCGAGGCATAAGCGTCCGGTGTATAATACTTCAACCCGGCATCTTCCACGACGTACACTTTATCGGCGCCGTACGCCCCCAGCCCCTGGGCAAATCCGCTTACGCCATCCCCGACGAGAGCAACAGAAACTTCTCCGCCCTCCGCCAAGCGCCGGGCAGCGGCCAGAGCTTCATAGGTCACATTCCGGACTTTGCCCCCGCGCAGGTCCGCCATCACCAAACATGTACGCGCCATTGTCGTCTCTCCTCTCTCTATACCTTACAGGACTTTTTCGTCTGAACGCAGGGCCTGAACCAATTCCTTCACCTGATCGGCCAAATCCCCCTGGAGAATCCGCCCGCCAGCCTTTGGCTTGGGCAGGAAGGTCTCCAGAATCTCCGCCTTCGCAGCGACGCCTGCGGCGTCGAGGCCGAGGTCAGCCGCCGTATATCGGGTGATCGGCTTCTTGTTCGCCTTGCGAATACCGATCAACGACGGATACCGCGGCTCATTGAGCCCCTGTTGGGCGGTGACCAGGATGGGCAAGGTGCCCTCCACCACCTCGACGTCCCCTTCCGCATCCCGCTCTGCCCGCACCTTCCCGTCCGCCACCTCGAGCTTTGTAACCGTGCCGATATGCGGGATGCCGAGTAGCTCGGCCAGCCGGACAGCCACCTGACCCGAGCCGTCGTCCACCGCCTGATTCCCCGCAAGAATGATATCGTACGGATGCTTCTCGACGGCCTTGGCCAACACTTGAGCCGCCGTGAATTCATCTCCCAGCAAGCCGGGATCGTCGACGATAACCGCTTCGTCCGCCCCCATGGCCAACGCCGTCCGCAACGCTTCCTCCGCCCGGGCCGGCCCGAGAGTGATCACCGTAACCTGGCCTCCGTGCTGTTCCTTGAGGCGGATCGCCTCTTCCACCGCGAACTCGTCATAGGGGTTGATCACGAACTTGACCCCGTCTTCCTTAATCTTTCCATTGTCGAGAACGATGCGTTCCTCGGTATCGAAGGTCTGTTTCATGCACACAATGATGTTCATCCCAAGGACTCCTTTCTGTCCGGTTCTCTTCGCCATCGCTCATCTTCGCGGCGGACCAGCCCTCCGAGTAACAAGTCTACCACCGGACCCGCCAAAGCGACCAGGTCATATTTCGCCCCAGTTAAAACCCAGGCGGTGACCGTTTCGTCCATGGTGCCAAAGATCATTCGCCGGGCGATGCGCCGATCGATGGTCGGTCGAAACATCCCCCGCTCCACTCCCCGCTCGATGATCCTGTCGATGATTCGATAATACGGGCGCATAATGTCGCCGATCTTGCGCCTCACGTCGGGATTGGTCTGACGGAGGTGGACCTGGGTGACCATGGCCAGGTCTTTCGTTTCCGCAAGTCCCCGAAAGTACAGAAACACCAATCGATGCAACATTTCGGCGGGATCCTCGAGCCCGGTCAGGGCCGCCTGGACCCGTTCGATGATCTCCCCGATGGTCTCCCGGAGGATGGAGATGAGAATATCCTCTTTGTTTTTAAAATAGAGGTACACGGTGCCGTCCGCGACCCCGGCCTCCCGGGCAATCCGGGACACCTGGGCATTGTAGTACCCGGACTCGGCCATGACTTTTACGGCCGCCTGCAGAATCGCTACGTACTTTGCTCGATCCTTGCGCAGCGCAATCGCTCTCACCCCGATAAAATGAATGGTGATTCATTCATTCTTATTCTATCGACCGACCGTTCGCTTTGTCAATAAAAAAGACGAGGGCGGCGCTGGGCCGTCCCCGCCTCTGCTGTCGAATCCCGAGACTACCAGGTCCTTATCCCCGGGGCCCCGGGAGGTGCATTCTGGATCACGTCGATCAATGGATATGCGTAGGCGACGAGGATGAGCACCGCAGCCAGGGAAATAATCACCGGCCAACGTTCGTACAGTCGTGGTACTTCTTCCTGCTGGGCCGGCTCCCCGACCGGGTATTCTTCAAAACCTTTCGGAGCAAACCAGGTCAAGTAGATTACGTTTCCGACCATGATCATGGCACCAATGAACAGCAGCACACCACCTACGGCCATGACGCCCTGAAGAGGCATCCAACTCAGTGCGGTGGGATCGTTCATGTACGTTGTGTAGGCTGTGCGCCGCGGCACGCCCAACAAGCCTAGGTAATGCATGGACCCTGACATGAGTAGCATCCCTGTTCCCCAGACCACCGCTTGGATGAGTCCCGCTCGATTGGCTGCAGGAGTGAGTTTACGACCCGTGAGATGGGGGATGAGCCAATACGCGATGCCGAAAAACGTCATGGCCACTGCCGTCCCAACGGTCAGGTGGAAGTGACCCGTCACCCAGATGGTGTTGTGCACAACCTCGTCCAACTGGTAACTTGCGTTGACGATCCCCCCTGCACCACCGGGGATAAAGGCAACCATGCCCATGAACGGAACCATAAACCTCGCGTCGCCCCACGGGAGCTTCTTAAACCAGCCGAAAAGTCCCGTGCCGCCTTTCGCCCGACCTGCCATCTCGAAGGTTGCAAACAGGCTGAAGGCCGTCATCAAGGACGGAACAACCACCATCAGCGTCAGTACAACGTGAAAGAATTTCCACTGGGGCGGAATACCCGGATCCAGCAATTGGTGATGAAAACCAACGGGCGTAGATAGCAGGATAAACAAAAGAAAACTGGTGCGGGCCAAAGTATCACTGAAGACTTTACCGCCGATGATGCGTGGGATGTTGACGTACCACATGGCATAGGCCGGCAGCAACCAGAAGTAAACCAGTGGGTGGCCAAAAAACCACAACAACATGCGGCTGAGCAGGACATTTATGGTCGGCACCCATCCGAACGACCATGGGATCAACTGCAACAATACTTCCAGTGCCACGCCGATTGTCGCGATTTGCCACAGCACCATGGTGGCGACAGCCATAAACGCAAGCAACGGTGTGGGTTTCCCTCGATTTTTCTTTTTCCAGATGTGTGTGGCCACAAACATACCGTAGCCGCCGAACCAGCTTCCGACCACCAGGAGGGCTGCACCAATGTAGAAATACGGTGATGCTTTCATCGGAGCATAAAATGTGTAGAGCACCGAAGCATTCCCCGCAAGGACCTCCACCGTGGCCATCAATGTCCCAATAACCATCAGCCACCAGCCGATCCACCCGAGACGTCTGGCTGGTGCCGGTAACGATCCACCGGTGGTTCGAGCCACTCCTGAAAAGAGGAACCCAATGATGAAAAAGGTCGTGAAGAGTAACGCCATGTACACCCCATGCGCCGTCAGCACCTGGTAGTAATTTAACCACTTGGGTAAGGTGATGACGCCGCCCCGGTCCAAACCCTGCAGCATCCCGAAAATGGCTGCGATTCCGAACGCCAAAAACGCCACCAACACATGGGCCAAGCTCAGCCTGGCGGCCGGCCGATCGAGCTGAACATTTTGGAGGCCCACCGCTTGCGATTCAGCAGGCATCGCGGTTCACATCCTTCCCATTTCCTATTTCACGATCAAATGGGCTGCCATCAATTGATGTCCCGTTCCGCAGTACTCATTGCAAAGGATGAGATAATCCCCGGGCTGGGTGAAAGTGTGTGTGGCCGAGTTCACCAGGCCCGGCACCACCATCATGTTGACGTTGGTGCCCACAATTTCAAAGCCGTGAACCACGTCTTTGCTCGTCACATTGAACGTCACCGTGGACCCCACGGGAACCTCCAACCGATTCGGTGCAAAACTGAAAACAAACGAAGTCATATTTGCGACGTAGTTGTTAGGTCCCAACTGTTTGAGCCCAGGTTGGTCAAAGGGAGGTGTCTGACTTACCTTGGTGGGATCCATCGCTTGGGCGTCACTGGGCGGTTGCGCTCCCATGACGAATGCGAACACTCCCAGGACGACAGCAAACGCAAACATCGTGAGAAGCCCCACCGTCAACCAAATCTTTTCTGCGCGGGGCATGTGCATATTGTGAAACCCCCTTCCGCTGTTACACCCTGAAAACAGACGGCTTCTCGTCAACGGCCTCCTGTCGGGCGCTCGGCCCGGTCATCCTCTTTGCAAAAAGAGCGCAAACACTCCTACCCACACCGCCACAAGAATGGCACCCATGATGAGAACGGAAGCCAACGATCCGCTGTACGACTCCTCCTTTTCCTCCGGCTGTTTCCGGACGTCCTGACTTGACAGTTGAGCCATTGTGCCCCCTCCTTTCATAACCATGGCCGCTGAACAGATGAACCGCCTCGGCTAATTCCACCCTCAGTTTCCTGCTTCCCTCAAACCAGCGCATGATAAAAAGGGACCATTGCCGATAGTACAAAAATACCAGGAATGTTAAATAGACACATAACCGACACAAAGGTTTCACGTGAAAGACACAAACGCCATCTTTTTGCCAAAAATAAAAGCCCGCAGACGGGAAATTGACCTTCCCGTCCCGGGCTTTCCCCTTTTCCGACAAATTCTGCGCGGTGCTGTCAAAAAAGATTCGAAGGCATCACCGGTGCGCCCGGCCCCGAACGCCGGCCAGGGAGTACGCCCGATCCACCCCCACCGCCGCCGCCGCGGCAATCACCGCTTTGACGAGATCACCCGGAATAAAGGGCAACGCCCCCAGGGCGATGGCTTGTCCCGCGGTCAGATGCCCGACGTGGGCCAGCCAGGCCGCCCCGGGGATGTACGCCACCAGGGCGCCCCCGACCACACTCCCCACAAGAGCCCGAAAAATCGTCAACCGCCCTCGCACGAACCAACCGATGACGAAGGCACCGAGGATAAATCCGATCAGATATCCGCCCGTCGGCCCGAGCAGAACCCCGAGGCCCGCATGTCCCCGGGCGCCGATGGGTACGCCCAGCGCCACCAACAGAACGTATAAGACCATACTTAAACCGCCCCACCAGGGCCCGAGCAACAGCCCCGACAGCATGACGCCGAGGTTTTGCCCGCTGATGGGCACCTGGGTGAAAGGCAGCGGGACCGCCACATAGGCCAGCGCTCCGGTGACCGCGGCCATGAGCGCCGCCATCACCATTCCCCGGACCTGCATCTCCATTTTCCTCTCCCCCCTTCGCCGATCTACTTTACCATGGGAAACCGCCCGGGACAAACGGGTTGCCGAAGATCGGCCGATTCACTACAATGCTCGTGGACACGAGTGCTCGTCGACCCGGGATTCCACAAGGGATTCCAGGTCATCGCCGGGGACTTTGACGAGAGGATTTTGACACCATGCTGGCACTGAACTGCGCGACTATAGGATGGGACGACGGGGGAAACCATGCCCCCGTCCTAGAAAATGTGGATTTTCAAGCGCCCCGGGGGACATGGACCTGCGTGATCGGCCGGAATGGATCGGGCAAGTCCACCTTACTTCTGGCCTTGGCCGGCCTTCTGCCCGTGACCCCAGGAGGCCTCACGGTGGACGGACAACCGTTGGAACAAGTCAACTCCGCCGCCCGCTTGGTGTTGGGCCGGGGAAGTCATCAGATCGTGGGCAGCACCCCCGCCGAGGATATCGCTTGGGGCCTGCAATTGCAACGCCTCGCCCCGGACGCGATCCGGCGCCGGACTGCTGGGGCCCTGGAGGCATTCAATCTGGTGGATATAGCCGAACAGCCCATTCATCTTCTTTCCGGCGGTCAACTCCAAAGGGTGGCCCTGGCGGGGGCATGGGCGATGAAACCGGGATGGATTCTCGCCGATGAACCCACATCGATGCTGGATCCCGATCATCAGGAACGAGTCTTGGATCTCCTCGCCACCCTTCGGGACCGGGGGGTCGGCATTGTCCACACCACCCATTCATTGGAAGAAATGGAGCGCGCGGACCGGGTGTGGCTGGTGGACGGAGGCCGGGTGATTCCGCTGGGAACGCCCGAAAAAGCCCGAGAGGCATGGGAGCGGATCGCCGAAGCGGGTTTCCCAAAACCGTGGAAATGGAAAGTTATGGAGCACATGACAGTCCCCCCTCGGGAAGAAGAAGACTCCCGTCGACCTAAACCCGCGGGCGCAGACCCGGGAGTCCACCCCGGTGCGGCGGCCGGCCCGGTGTCCTGGATTTTTCTCGCCGGGGTCCTGCAGGGTGTGAATGCCGGGAAACCTGGGCCGGATCCGCGGCCACAAGATGCTGAACCCATCGCCACCCTGACCGATGTGGTCGTGGAGGGCCGGCTGCAATTGGAACGGTGTGAACTCTACCCGGGCATCACCGCCCTCCTCGGACCCAGCGGGGCAGGCAAAACGACGCTCCTCGCCCTCCTCGGGGGGCTCCTGCCGCCGAACTCCGGCAATTTTCACATGAAGGAAGGCGACCCCTACCGGGCCCGCCGGGCCCTGACACAGCTCAGGCAAAACGCGGCCATGGCTTTGCAGTTTCCCGAGCAACAACTTTTTGCGCCGACGGTGTACGAAGACATGGCCTACGCCCTGCGGCGTCGGGGCCTTCGGGCCGAAGAAGTCGACAAAAGGGTTCGGACGACGGCGTCCGATCTCGGCCTTACCCACCTGCTGGAGCGCTCGCCTTTTACCCTCAGCTTTGGCGAACAGCGCAGGGTGGCCCTGGGGGGCATTTTGGCCCTCAACCCGCGCATCCTGCTGCTCGACGAGCCCTTCGCCGGGATCGATCCTGCCGGCCGAACGGCCCTGGCCGGGCTTCTTAAAAATTGGGCAAAACGAACCGGAGGGGCTCTCGTGGTGGCCAGCCACCACATCGAAGAGCTCCTGGATGTGGCCGACCGGTGGTGGCTGCTGGAGGGTGGGCGACTGACTGCCGCAGGTTCCTTGTCCGCCGTCGCCCGGGCTGCCTCGTCCGGAGGGGACCACCCCATCGCAGCGGCCAAGCTTCGCCTCGCCGCCCGGTGGTCTTCCCGGGTTTGAGATGGCCTCCAGGGCTGCGAGGGAGAGGAGGGAGAAATCCATGAAAACCGAACTGTTACTCGGACAGTACCTTCCAAGGCAAACTTTCCTCCACCGGCTGGACCCTCGAAGCAAACTGTTGATCGCTCTCCTCCTCACCATCGATCTCATGAAGGCCCAGTGGCCATGGGAAGTGTTGGGATTGGGTGCATTGGCTCTTCTGGGCATGGGGGCCGCACGGGTGCCTCTGCGGGCCGCTCTCAAAACTTTACGCCCCATCCTTTTTCTGATCGCCTTCAGCGCGGTCATGAATCTCACCGCCCCGGGAACCCGCTGGATCGAGGTCGGCCCAGTCACTCTCACCCGCACGGGCCTGGTTCTCGCCCTGGACACCTTGACCCGGATCCCGGCTTTGATTCTCCTGGCCTCACTTCTGGTCTGGACCACCTCCCCCGGGGCGTTGGCCGAGGGACTCGCATCCGCTGTCCGCCCCCTGGAGCAATTGGGCCGCCCGGGTCGGGCGACGGCAGCGAGCTTGCGGGACGTGGTGTTTTTCGCGGGGCTGGCCCTGCGCCTGATCCCACAAGTGCACCAATCGTTCCGCCAGGTCCGCACATCCTTTCTGGCCCGGGGCCTGGAGGTGGACACCGGGCCAGCCCGGGTCAGGTGGCGCTACCTCGCGGAGATGATCGTCCCTTGGCTGGTGGCGATCCTCCGGAGCGCCGACGACATCTCCCTGGCCCTGACCGCCAGGGGTTACCGCCGGGGTGCCGCCCCCACCCCGCTGTACGTCCAACCCTGGTCCCGGCGCGAAATCCTCTCGGTGGCGGCCGCTGGCCTCGTCACCCTGTGGGTCTGGCGACACGCCTTCGTCGGCCTCCTCGGCATCGCGGCTCTCCCTTTCTAGCCGCCTGTCCCGGATCGCCACCATCGAACCGAAACTAGACGATCTCGCACTTCAGCACGTGCTCCATGTGATTCAACGCCATCTCGTGAGCCTGGGCATTGAAAGACGCCACCCCTTGGCGATGAACGACAACCTCCAGATCTCCCCGTTTCGTCACCCGGTGTTTGTACAAGCCCAGGCAGGTGCTGACCACGCAGATGTCTGTGCAAACCCCGGCCACGTGCAATCGGGTGATCCCTTCTCGATCTAAGTAGTCCAGCAGCGGCGTCTCGTAGGTGGCGTCATACGTTTTCTTCGGCCAGGTCACATACCCCTCGTAGCCCTCCACCGCCGCGGCCAGCCGGTCTTCCAGCTCCCGACCCGGGGTCCCGGTCAAACAATGGGGCGGAAAAAGTCCGGCCCGGATCTCATAATCGGACTTCAGATGATCGTCCCGGATATCCAGGATCGGGCGGCCCTCCCGGCGGAACTCTTCGACGAGCCCCTGAACATAAGGGATGATCTCCTGTCCCGCAGCTCCACACGTCAAAGCCCCATCCATATCGATAAAATCTTTCGATAAGTCGATCAAAAGCAGAGCTTCTCGCACAGCCGGCACCCCCTCTGCGAATGTTGTGCATTTATCATAGCAAAAAATGGCTGGCGGGCCAAGGACCCGCCCTACGCCCTATTTTCCCGGCCAATCGGTGCGAAGGCCCGCGAACAGCCGCTCCTGGTCCCGCTCCGGCCGCACTGCCACGCGAAAGTATCGCTGGTCCAACCCGACAAACGTTCGGCAGTCCCGGACGAATACCCCCCGACGGGCAAGGCGGGGCCACGCCCGACCGATGTCAAAATCCTCCCGCCACGCTAACAAAAAATTCGCCTTCGAGTCGGTGACAGAAAACCCGAGCTGCCCGAAAGCCCCCACCATCCGCCGGCGCTGCTCGATGACCCACCGCCGGCTCCAGACCGCAAAGGCCTCATCTTGCAAAGCCGCCGTCCCCGCCGCCAGGGCAACACCGTTCACCGACCACGGGGGGCGCAAACCCTCCATCCGCCGGATCACATCCGGAGACGCCGCCCCGTAACCCAGACGCACTCCGGGAATACTGTAAAATTTGGTCATCGAGCGGAGGACGAAGAGCCCCGGCCGCCGGCCGACCCGGGGGATCTGACTCCGAATTTGCTCATCGGAGCAAAAATCGAGAAACGCCTCATCCAAAAGCACCCGCACTCCGGCCTCCTCCGCCTCATCCAACACCTTTTCCAGGGCTGCCGAATCCCAAAGAACACCTGTGGGATTATTGGGATTGGCAAGAACCAACAGATCCACCCCGGTCCCGAAGGCGTCCATCAGCACCCCGACATCGGGGACAAACCCCCGCTCCGGACGGAGTGGGATACGGTGGATCTCAGCCCCGGCCGCCAGGGCGGCGTCTTCGTATTCCGAAAAGGAAGGGGCAAGAGCCAGGATCCGCCGAGGCCGCCACGCAAACATCAAGAGAAAAATCAGTTCCGCCGCTCCATTGCCCACAATTACCGCGTCCGGGCTCATGCCCCACCGCTCGGCCACCTGCCGGCGAAATCCCTCCTGGCGTGGGTCCGGGTAGCGATGGACCTCTTCCAGGGCCGCCCTCATGGCCGACCTCACCGACTCCGGGGGACCCAGGGGATTGATATTGGCGCTAAAATCAGCCAGGTCCTCGGGATCGCCGCCCCAGCGCTCCCGATACTCCCGGACATTTCCCCCGTGATCCATGAATGGGCGTGTCATATCCACCGCCCGATCACCTCCATCGCCACCAGGGCGCACACCTGGGTGAACACGCACAAGGCTCCGTAGACGTCCCCGGTCAAGCCCCCCAATCGTTTGGCCACCCGGCCTGCCCAAAACCGGGCGGCAACAAAGGCGACCCCCGCACCGAGAAGCACCGACCACTGGCTGGAGATCACCGCCGGGACCCCGGGGATCAGCAGGGCCACCCCCGCCACGGCCACATCCCCAGGTCCTGCCCCCCGAAGGGCCGCCCCCATTCCTTCCGCCCGGGCGTAGGGCAACGCCACCACCGCCCAGACCATGATCCAGCGGGCGATGCCCCAGGCGGCCGCCGTCACCTCAAAGGGCGCCCCTTCGGCGATCCACATATCCAAGAATGCCCATTCCGTCAGGAGCGCCCCGATGGCCGTCATGACGCCAAAGGCGCCCACCCGGCTGTCCCGCATAATTTCCAGGGCCCGCTCCCGCTCCCGGCGACTGCCCAGCCCGTCTGCCGTATCCATCCACCCGTCCAGGTGAAGCCCCCCGGTGAGCCACAGATCTGCCGCCACCACCAGGGCCGCCGCCCCGGGCGCCGGCACCCGCAGAACGTGCAAAAGCTCCGCCGCAACCCACAATAGGGCTCCGAGGATGACCCCGACAAAGGCGTACCAGCGAAGGCTGCGCTTCTGCCGTTCCTCTCCCGTCTCCCCCAAAAGGGGCACCGGAATTCGGCTGAGAAACCGTACGGCGGTGGTCAGGGCCGCCCCTTCCCGGGCCGCCCATCGTCCAATCCCGGCTACCGCCACCCGGCCATCCCCTCCGCCAATAAAATCAACACCGCCATCTCTCCGGTGGTCCAGGCCATGAGTCGCACAGTCCGGGGGATATCTTCCGGTTCCAGGGGGCGTGCGTCAGGGCCCAAGTAAGGGCGGAAGGATCGCCGCCCGTGATAAAGGTTCCAGCCCCCGAGCCGCACTCCCAGAGCCCCGGCCGCCGCCGCCTCCGGAATACCCCCGTTGGGGCTGGGATGCCGCCGGGCATCCCTCCGTATGGCGCGAAAGGCCCCCCGCACGTCCAGTCCAAGCACCCCCGCCGCCCCGAGCATCAGGACCCCGGTGATCCGGGCCGGAATCCAGTTGAGTGCATCATCCAGCCGGGCCGCCACCCGGCCGAAATCCAGGTATCGAACATTGCGGTACCCAATCATGGCATCAAGGGTGTTGGCCGCCCGGTACGCCATGGCCGCCGGCCCCCCGCCGAGGGCGGCGTAGAATAAAGGGGCGATGATGGCGTCCACGATATTTTCCGCCACACTTTCCACAGCCGCCCGGATCACCTCCCCTTCGGGAAGACCGCCGGTGCTTCGACTCACCATCATCCCGGCCGCCTTCCTGGCTCCCTCCAGGTCCCCCGCCAGGAGGAACCCGGACACCCGCCTTGCCGCCTGGGCGAGATTTCGAGGCGCCACCGCCACCCAGACCCACAGGGCGGACACCACAAACCCGAGGGCAGGATGAAAATGCCCTCCTAGCCACACGGTCAGCCCCGTGACCGCGTAGGTCAGTCCCACCACCCCGACGGCCAAAATACCACCTGCCCATCGTTCCCGGACCCCACGACCAAAGGGAGCCTCGGAGGCGTTCCCACCTCCGCGCCCAGCACCGGGAACTGAGCCGGATGGGCCCACGCCGCCCGGATCGCCGCTCTCTCCCTCAAGTGGAGGCACCCGAAACAGACGGCGCAACCCCCTCTCCCCGGCTTCGATGCAGCGCCCGAGTCCCACCACCGGATGAACCGCCCCGGGCGGTTCTCCCACCAGGACATCGAGAATCAGGCCGGCCAAAGCCTCCATCACGGCGCTCCGCCTCCCAGACCGGCTTCAACACGGCTGTCTATCGCCCTGGAGCGAATCTCGACCGGTAGACCCGCCGTCATCCGGTACACCCGCCCAGAGGCCCGGGCCAGGGTTTGATTGGCCAAGCCCAGGGCATCCCGGAACAGGCATCCCACCGCCGTGGCCGGGACCACCCCTTCCCCCACCTCGTCGCTCACCACCACCACGGGATAAGGGCTCCGCCGGCACCGGCGGATCAGCGCCTCCATGGTTTCCTTAAGATCTCTTTCCTCTTCGGGGGACCATTCGGGAACGGGTTCGCGGTGGGACCCGTCCAGGGACGGGGATCGCAGGGCCAACCTCCGGCTCATCCAGGCCGTGACCCAGTGGGTCAAACTGTCGATGAGCACCACTCCCCCGGGGCCCGGCCCGTCCCACAGTCCGGCCAGTACATCTCCTTCCGGCGCTTCGATGGTCTTCCATCCCGGCGGGCGCCGCCTTTGGTGGCGCCTCACCCGCTCCTCCATTCCCTCCCTCGGGGCTGTGGCGACGTAGACGACCTTCACCCCGAGCTGTCGCGCCCAGTGATCGGCCAAACCTTCCGCCCATTCGCTTTTGCCGCTTCTCGCCCCGCCGATCACGAAGGTAAGAGACGGCAGCCCCCCCCGGCGATCATCTCTCTCCCGGAGCGCCCGGTGGAGCAAGCGATGGGCCTCCCGAGCCAACATCCAGCCCGCCTCGGACCCCGGGCCCGCGTACGCCGCAGATCGTCCGCCCCTGCGAAACAGCACCGCCACCGCATCGGTACTGGTCCCCGTCGCCGGGAGCCCGGACTCCGCACACCGGACCCCCCGCTCCCGCAAAACCCGGCTTTTGACCTCGGTCAACGTGATGACGGCGTTCACCGCCGCTTGCTCGGACAGCGCCCCGTCGAACACCGCCGTCATATTGATCGTCCCGGGCCCGGCATCGAACCATCCCGGCTTCTCCCCGGCGCACAAGGCATTGCTCGTCCCCGCCGTGAGGGCGATCAGCCACCGGCCCCCGGGGCCATTCACCACCGACCACTGGGTCTCCCTCACGTCTACCGCGGTCATCATCCCCACGGCGGGCGTCGGCACCCGGACCGACTTCAGCCTTCGAGCAATGTCCCCCGCGGGGTCAAGGCCCTTGTATCCGAGATCCACCGTTACGTTTGCCACGGCGCGGATGCCGCTTTGGCGTCCGCCGCCGTACACCGCCGACGACAGGCTTTCCCAAGCCTCCTCCGACTCCAGCCACCAGCACCCTTCCCCCCACCGAAGGGTCAGCCCCAACTCCGTCACCCGCCGAATTTCACGATCCATCTCCGACACCGCACCTCGACCACCCATCCTGTGCAGCCCCCATCGCCCGCCCCGCGCCCTTGGCGTCTTCACGCCCCGGGTTCCCCGGGCACCGCCTGCGGATCCCTTCCCCTGCGCCGGGGCGCGCCCGGAGGCTCCAGAGCCAAGAAACGATAAACCCGCTCCCAGTCGACATGTTGTCGCAACAAAGCCGCCAACCGATCGAAAGCTTCCTCCCGGACAGCATACATGTCCCGCACCTTGCCTTCAAGAGGGGGCAGACCCTTCTCCCGGCGCAGCCCATCCAGCCAGCGGCGCCGGAAGGCCCAGCTGTCGAAAATCCCGTGGACATACGTCCCCCAGACCTTTCCATCCCGGGACACGGCGCCCTCGGGATACCCCGCCTCCCCTCCGGCAGACTCAAGCCACAATAAAGAGCGGGGCTCGTCGCACCAGGACGTCCGGCCCATGTGAATCTCGTACCCCTCCACCGGCACACCTTGCAAATCCGGCCCCAACTCCTCCGCCGCCACCCGGCCGGCCCTGCGCAAGACACGCTTGGTCGGGAAAAACGCCGTCTCCGCGGGAAGGAGGCCGAGCCCAGGCACCTCCTCCCCCGGGCGCCCCCCTTCGATCCCCTCCGGGTCCATCAAGCGAATACCCAGCATTTGATAACCTCCGCACAACCCCCCCCCCCGGCCCCCCCGGGCGGCAAAATCGCCGATGGCCGCCGCCAGCCCCCGAGCCCGGAGCCAGACCAAGTCCCCGATGCTATTTTTCGTGCCGGGCAGGATCACGGCGTCCGGATCCCCCAACGCCTCCGGCCGCTCCACCCAGCGAATCCGCACGTCGGGTTCCAGTCGCAGGGGATCGAGGTCCGTATAGTTCGACAGGTGAGGCAAACGGATGGCGACAATCTCCAATGGCCCCTCCCCGAAGCCGCCGGGAAGGGCCAGGGAATCCTCGCCATCGATAGGCAAATCCTCCCAGGGAACCACCCCGATCACCGGCACCCCGGTCCGCGCCTCCAGCCACTTCAGCCCCGGTTCGAGCAACGACGGGTCGCCCCGGAATTTGTTGATCAAAAAGCCTTTCACCCGCCGCCTCTCCTCCGGGTTGAGCAGCTCCAGGGTCCCCACGAAGGAAGCAAACACCCCGCCCCGGTCGATGTCTCCCACCAGGAGAACCGGGGCGTCGGCCAGGGCGGCGATGCGCATATTCGCGATGTCCCGGTCTTTCAAATTGATTTCCGCCGGACTGCCCGCCCCTTCGATCACCACCACTTCCGCCTCTTGACGGAGCCGGTCCAGGGATTCTTTCACCGCACCTAGAAGTTCGGGAATCAGGCGTTCCCGGTATTCCCGGGCGCCGGCGTCCGTCAAGGGTTTCCCTCGGAGGATCACCTGGGCCGAGGCGGGGCCGCACGGCTTGAGCAAAATCGGGTTCATGTCGACGGTGGCGATCACGCCGGCGGCCTCGGCCTGAACCCCCTGGGCCCGGCCAATCTCCCCGCCGTCCATCGTGACATAGCTGTTTAACGCCATATTTTGCGACTTAAAGGGCGCCACCCGCCAGCCGTCCTGGGCCAGAACTCGGCAAAAGCCGGTGGCCAGCCAGCTTTTCCCAACGTTAGAGGCCGTGCCCTGTAACATGATGCACCTGGCCGGGGGAGAGACCGCCGCCTCAGGCCTCGGCATCGGAGACCCCTGCCTCCTCAAAGGTGGCCATCTCATCGAGGATTCGCGCAGCGGCCTCCATCATCGGCATGGCCAGGACCGCGCCCGTCCCTTCCCCAAGGCGAAGATCGAGATCGAACAAGGGCTCCCGCCCCAGCCAGCGAAGGATTCGACCGTGCCCGGGCTCCACCGACCGGTGCGACGCGAACATGTAGGGCAACGCCCTGGGGTCGATGTGAACCGCCGCCAACACCGCCGCCGACGCGATGAACCCGTCCATGAGCACCGGCACCCGCCGGGCGGCGCCGGCCAGAGCCGCCCCGGCCAACCCGGCGATCTCCAGACCGCCCACCTTGGACAGCACGTCCACCGCGTCCGAGGAATCCGGCCGGTTCACCGCCAGAGCCCGGCGGACCGCTTGGAGCTTTTTCTGCCGGCGGACCGGATCGATTCCGGTTCCCAGCCCCACCAGGTCCCCCTCGGGCCACCCGGTCAGTGCGGCAGCCACCGCCGCGGCCGCCGTGGTGTTGCCAATGCCCATTTCTCCCAGGGCGAGGAGCCGGATGCCGGAGTCGATCATCTCTATGGCCACACTCCAGCCAACATCCAGGGCCCGCTCCGCTTCCTCCCGGGACATGGCCGGCCCCCGGGTCATATCCGCCGTCCCGGGTCGGACTTTCCGCACCCGGAACACCGCCCCGGAACCGGCCGCCCCGGTGGTGGAGCGGACCCCCGCCGGGTTGATCTCGACCCCCACTCCGACATCCACCACCCAGACCGCCGCCCCGGCCACCCGGGACAGGACGTTCACCGCCGCCCCGCCGCGAAGAAAATTCAACACCATTTGGGCGGTGACCTCCGGGGGGTAGGCGGACACGCCGCCCGCAGCCACCCCGTGATCCCCGGCCATGACCAGCACCCCCGCCGGCCGGACCTTCGGACGCTCCTCCCCCGTCGCCGCCGCCAATTCCACCGCCAGACCCTCCAGGCGCCCCAGACTGCCCTGGGGTTTGGTCAACCGGTCCAACCGCCGCCTCGCGGCCTCCGCCGATTTTTCAGAGGGAAGGGGGATTTCCCGGGACATCCAAGAATACAATTCGATCACCTCACAAAAGGGGTCTTCATCCATTGAAACTCCCGGCGCCGCGGATCCTTTTTTATCGGGCCTCTCGCCCTAGTCCTTTGTTGAGCCCAACGCCCAGGGCATGGGATCCAGGCGCCCCCGCTCATTCGCTCCGGTCAATGTATACTTGCGCTGGTAACCCCGGGGGGTCACCATCCGCCCGTGATACTCCCGGGTGGAAGAGTTGCCGATAATGAGAGTAGTCAACATCCCGATCTCGTGGTTCAACATGTCTTCCAGCGTGGTCACGTCCACACGCTGCCGCTGTCGATAGGCGCTCTTCACGATCCCCACCGGCGTCTCCGGAGCCCGGTACCGCAAAAGAATGGACTGAGTTTCTACAATTTGTTGGGTCCTGCGCCCGCTTTTGGGATTGTATAAGGCGATGACAAAATCGGCCGCAGCTGCGGCCTCCACCCGGCGGGCGATCACCTCCCAAGGGGTCAGGTGGTCACTCAGAGAAATGGCGGCAAAATCGTGCATCAAGGGCGCCCCGAGGAGCGCCGCCACGGCGTTCACCGCCGAGATGCCGGGAACCACCTCGATCTCGGGATCATCGCCGGGCTCCCAGCCCTGCTCCATCAGAACCTCGTAAATCAGACCGGCCATGCCGTATACCCCGGCGTCTCCACTGGAGATCACCGCCACCGTCCTTCCCGATTTCGCTTGCTCCACCGCCGCCTGGGCCCGGGTGACCTCTTCGGTCATCCCCGTGCGAAGGACCTCCCGGTCGCCGATCAAATCCCGGACGAGATCCACGTAGGTCTTGTACCCGACAATGAGATCGCTTTGTTCGATGGCCTGACGGGCCCGGAAGGTCATGTGTTCCTCACTGCCCGGCCCAAACCCGACGACGAAAATCTTCCCCATCCCCGTCCCCTCCTCGTGCCATCTCATGCATTAACTCCTGCAGCCGCCCCGCGACAATGTCCTCCAACTTCGGATGTCCCGCGAGATACCGGGCGAGCCGAAATTCCACCTCCGGCATCTCCGCCTGGGCCTCCTCCACCCATCCCGCCAGCCGCTTCATCAGGACCCCGGTGAACAACAGGTACGGCAACACCACCACCCGGCGCACTCCGGACAGGACGGCCCGGCGGAGAGCCGTGGGCACATCCGGGTATGTCACCCCGACAAAGCAGGGCTCCACCCAGTCCGCGCCGCACTTTTCCCAGAACAGGCGAGCCAAGCGATACAATTGCCCATTCGCCTCGGTATTGCTCGATCCCCGGCCGACGAACACCACCGCCGTCCCCTCGGCCTTCCCGGTGGACAACTCCCATTCCCCAGCGGCCTCGGCCAAGCGGTCCACCAACATGTCGAGGACGCCGGGGTGAAGGCCCAAGGGGCGCCCGTAACGCACCCGAACCCCCCACTCCCGGGCAGACCGGGCGAGAATCTCCGGAATCTCCTCCCGGACGTGCCGGGCCGGCAAGAGAATCACCGGTATCGCCCACACTTCCCGAATTCCCCGAGCGGCGAGCCGCTCCATCACGTGGGGAATCCCGGGCTCAGCCATCTCCAGAAATGCCCCGGCGACGGTGCGGTCCGGCCACCTGTGGCGGAGGTTCTCCACCAATGCAGAAAACTCCCGGTTTCCCTCGGGATCCCGACTGCCGTGACCGATGAGAAGCACCGCCCCTTGCTCATTTTCCATCCTCATCCCCTTCACCCCTCCCAAGCCCCGGCCCGCTCCGCCCGGTGGCGGGCGCAAAGATCCAACCAACGGTCGACCATATCGGGATGGGAGCCAAAATGCAGGTGCGTGTAGGCAGCGAGAAGCCGGTCTTCCGCGTACCCATCCCGGCCCCAGCCCCGGCGGGCAGATACCCGGTATGCCCAGGGATACGGCTCCTCGATCTCCACCAGATGCGAATAGTGAAACTCGTGCCCCCGGGCCTTTTCACCCGCTTTCAAAAGCACCGTATCCCGCTCCGCCACCACCTCCCGGTACCCGAGAGCGGCGAGAGTCCGCTGCATCCTCACCCAAGCCGGGACGAGCCCCGCCATGGGATAGCGACGCCCTTCCGCCGTCTCGATGCCCCGGGACAAGTACATGAGTCCCCCGCATTCCGCGTAGATGGGCAGCCCCCCGGCGTGCCGCCGGCGCAGGTCCTCTAGCACCTGACGATGGGACGAAAGTTCCTGGGCGAACTCCTCGGGGAAGCCCCCGCCGATGTACAGGCCGTCCGCCTCCTCGGGCACTTCCTCCCCGGCGAGAGGCGAGAAAAAGAGCAGCCTGGCTCCCCGGTGCTCCAATAACTCCAAGTTCTCGGCGTAATAAAAATGAAAGGCCGCATCCCAGGCCACGGCGAGGTTGACCCGGGGCGGGCGCGGGGGCCGGGCAAAGAGCACGGGATCCGACGCCCCCAGGGCCGGTGCGCTCCGGGCCAATTCCACCACCCGGTCTACGTTCACCGACTCCCGGACCATTTGGGCCAACTCGTCAAACCACCCTGACAACTCCCCGCGCTCCAGGGCGGGAATGAGACCGAGATGGCGCTCGGGAGCGGCGAGATCCAGCCGCCTGGGCAGTGCGCCCAGGACGGGGATGCCGCACGCCCCTTCCACGGCGGTCCGGATGATCTCGGCGTGGCCCGGGGATCCCACCCGGTTCGCCACGACCCCGACGATGCGGACCCGGGGGTCGAGGCGCTGAAAGCCGAGCACCACCGCCGCAGCGCTCCGGGCCATGCTGTGCACATCCACCACGAGGATCACCGGAACCTGGAGCAGCCGGGCCACCTGGGCGGCACTCCCCCGGTCATTCCGGGGGTCTTTGCCGTCGTAGAGCCCCATGACCCCCTCGATCACCGCCACATCGGCCCCGGCACACCCGCGGAAAAAGCTTTCGCTAAGCGCTTCCTCGGGCACCATCCACGTGTCCAGGTTGCGGGCCGGCCGGCCCGTCACCGCCCGGTGAAAGGTCGGGTCGATATAATCCGGTCCCACTTTAAACCCCTGCACCGTCAATCCCCGCCGGCGCAATTCCGCCATCAGCCCCACCGTGAAGGTGGTCTTCCCCGCCCCGGAGTGGGTGCCGGCAATGAGAAGGCGCGGGCAGGAACTGCCGGAACTTGGTTTCGCAAGGGCCTTCCCTTTCACGGGCCAGCCCCCCTTTCCACCGCCCCGTTCTGGAGATCCGGACATTTTCTCGCCACGGACAGAGTGACATTTCCAGAAACGATTTTGTCGACGAGCAGCCGGTCGGTGCCCGCCGCCCGCATGGCCGCAGGTTCACTGACTCCGTAAGCCCCGGTGTAGCGATACACCATCTCCGAAGGGTGCCGCATGGGCATCTCGTTCAGTTCAACCGGAGTGTAGGCAATCAGGGGCCAACCGCGATCTCGGCACAGCGCCACCAGACCCGTTTCATCTTTTTTGCGGTCGATTGTCGCCACCGCCGCCACGCTGTCCACCGCCAATCCCTTCGCCCGGAGGGTCCCTTCCACCACCTCCTCGATCTCCGCCCGGGGGGTGCCCCGGTTGCACCCGATCCCCAGAATCAGGGATTTCGGGCGGTAGACCACCCAGTAAGGAGCAAACTGACGCAGCTCCTCCTCGGACCAGATCCGGTCGGTGATGAGGAGCAAAGCCCCAAAGCCCGGCAACCCTTGCCGGGCACGCTCGGCCACCGCCCCCCGGGCTTCCTCCAGGCTGTCACACCGGTGGATGGTGGGCGGCAAAGGGGTCGGGCGGGTCCACCAACCCCGCTCTCCGGCCTCTTGGAGAACCAAGACCGGCTCCTCGTTGACCACCGCCGCCGATGCCGGAGTGACGTGGCGGTCGTCGGCCAAAGTCCAGCCAAAAGATCGACCCAGGAGGTCCACGGCGATGGTCCGGCCCACATCCGAAGCCGTGGTGATGACGGGCTGGGCACCGAGAACCTCGGCCACGCGCTCGGCCAGGCGGTTCGCTCCCCCCAGGTGTCCGGAGAGGACAGAGATGGCAAACCGCCCGGCGTCATCCACCACCACCACCGCAGGATCGGTCTTTTTGTCCCGCAGCACCGGAGCGATCATCCTCACCACCGCTCCCAGGGAGATAAACAAAATCCAGCCCTCGTAGCGGTGAAATCCATCTTGAAGCAACTCCCGGACACTCCCGGAAAAGGGCGTCGCCCGAAAGGAACTGAACGTCTCGCCCTCCTGAGCTCCCCCGGCTGCCCGGAGGTCAAATTTCTCACTGTAGTACACATCGACGCCGCCCAGCCCTTCCGCCGTCCGCCAGGCCAATTCCACCCCGTGTTTGGTGATCGCCACCGCGGCGTAAGGCTGGGGATGATCCGGCCACGGCATCACGGCTCCTCCCCCCCGGGGGCATCCCCGGCCCGTACCGCCCGCCGGTACCGATGGGCAAAAGTGGGATCGTAAAGCCGGGATTTTGGCCCATCGGGACGGCGCAGCCCGGGGTCCAGGGCCGGCCCGGCCAGGATCAAGGCGTGACTTCGGATTTGGGCGTCCCGCATGTCCTCGACAATTCGGCCCAAGGTGGAGCGGACAACCACTTGGTCCGGCCAGGTGGCTTTGTACACCGCCGCCACCGCGATATTGTCCTCCCATCCCGCCTGCCGCAGGGCGTTTCGGACATCCCCCATGAGCCCCGCCGACAGGAACAGCGCCAAGGTGGAGCGGTGCCGGGCCAGGGCGGTCAACTCCTCGCCCGGCGGCACCGGCGTCCTCCCCGCGGCCCGGGTGAGGATCACCGTCTGGGTCACTTCGGGCACCGTCAGCTCCGCCCCCAAAACCGCCGCCGCGGCAAAAACTGAGGAAACGCCGGGAACGATCTCCCAGGGGATCCCCGCAGCGTCGAGCCGGGCGGCCTGCTCAAGGATCGCCCCGAACACCGACGGGTCCCCGGTATGGACCCGGGCCACCCGCTGGCCCTGCTCGGCGGCATCGATCATCCGCCCGGCGATCTCTTCCAGGGTTAGCCCCGCGCTTTTCTCAATTCGGGCCTCGGATTTCGCTCCCCTCAACACCTCGGGATTCACCAGGGAATCGGTGTACAGAATGAGATCGGCTTCCTCGATCAGGCGCTTGCCCTTGACGGTGATGAGTTCCGGATCCCCCGGCCCTGCACCGATAAAATACACTTTGCCGATCCCCGGGCGGCTCATCGTTCCTCCCCCTTTTTGACGATCATCAGGGTGAGGTATTCCAGTTCCCGGCCCCGGAGCTCCCGGACATCCCGAAAGACCTGCTCATCGGGGGTCCCGCATTTGGTCACCACCGCCGCCCGGTCCACCAAGTGCAGCTCTTCCAAAAGATCCACCATCATATCCATGACTTTTGCCACTTTCAAAAACACCACGGTGTCGTGGTCCGCCAAGGCCCGGCGCATGGCCTCCCGGTCATTCACCGCGGGGATGATGCCCACTCTCTCGTCCCCGTCCGCCAAGGGAATATCCAGCCGGGCCGCCGCTCCGCCCGGAGAAGAGACCCCCGGGACCACCTCCACCTCCACCCCGGGGTGAAGCCGGCGCAGGAGCCGGACCAGATGAATGGCCGTACTGTACAGATACGGGTGACCCTCGGTGATAAAGGCCACGTCCCGGCCGGCCGACAACTTCTCCCACACCCGGTTCACCGTCTCCTCCCACTGAATCCGCAATTTTTCCGGATCCCGGGTCATGGGAAAGACCAAACCCAACCGCTCCGGGCCCGGGGTGGGCAGCAGACTTTCGACGATGGAAAGGGCATAGCTTTCCCCGGAGCGCATTTTTTGCGGATATGCCACAACCGGAGCTTCCCGCAGAATCCGGTGGGCACGCAGGGTTAGCCACTCGGGATCCCCCGGCCCCACCCCGAGCACGAACAATTTCCCCAGTCGATCAGCCATTCTCGTTCCCAGCCCCTTCCTCCGCCCGTCGGGCGGCCACGATGTACACCGGATCAAAAGCTTCAAACCGGGTGAGATCCTTAATGGGGCGGCTGCGGGCCACCTGGATCAGCGTCACGTCCACCGCCATCCCCCGATTTCGCAGCCCCTCCACCGCCTGATAGAGATTTTCAAGCGTCGCGGCGTTCACCACAATGCGGCCCCCGGGCCGCAGGCGCCGGACGCAGACGTCCAGCAACTCCTCCATCCGCCCGGCGGTGCCGCCCAGAAACACCGCGTCGGGGTCAGGAAACGCCTCGAGTCCGTCCGGGGCCGTGCCATGCACCCAGTGGACCGGGCGGTGGAATTTTTCCACGTTGCGGCGGAGGTTCTCACAATCTTCCTCATTTTTCTCGATGGCGTACACCCGTACCCCCTCCGCCAACCCCGCCGCCTCGATGCCCACCGAACCGGTACAAGCCCCGATATCCCACATCACGGCACCCGGGCGAATGTGCAACTTCGCCAGGCTGACCACCCGGACTTCCTGTTTGGTGATCAGCCCACGCTTGGGTTTGCGCTGAAAAAACGCCTCATCGTCAATCCCCAGGGGCCAAACCGCCTCCCCCGATGCTCCTTTTTTATGGGCCTCCGCCCCAGTCCCTCCTCCGTCTTGCCGGCGGCAGATCACCACCACGTTGAGGGGGGCGAACTCCTGCTCCGCGGCGTCTGCCACCGTGTACCATCCCGTCCGCTCATCCGGCGCTCCGAGGTTCTCCGCAACGAACACCTCCACCTCCGAAAGCCCCGCCTTCTGGAGTGCCCGGGCAATTCTCCCAGGCGTACTCCCGTCCGACGTCACCAGGGCGACTTTCGCATGGGTGCGCACCCAGTCCACCACCGGCTCCACATCCCGCCCGTGCACCGAAGCCAAAAAGGCGTCCTGCCAAGGCTCTTTCATCCGGGCAAAAGCCAACTGAACCGAAGAGACGTGGGGGTGGATCTCCACCTGTTCGGGGCCGAGTTTTTTCGCCAAGTACCCCCCGATGCCGAAAAAATTCGGATCGCCCGAGGCCAGTACCACCACCCGGCGGCCTTCCCGGCGGGCCTGATCAATGCGATCCACCGCCCGGGAAAGCCCCTCTTGCACCGCCAGGACCTCCCCGGAGTATTCGGGAAAATAGTCCAAATGCCGCCTTCCCCCCACCAACAGGTCAGCCTGTTCAATCCATCGCCTCACCGGGACGGGCAGTCCCTCAGCCCCGTCCGCTCCGATGCCGATGATCCGGACCGGTTCCACGGCCTCTCCCCCCTTCCGATCACGCGCCCCTCCAAATCGCAGAGGATCATTTCCACCCCGAAGGCTCCCCCGACGTGCTCAGAAGCGCGTGCACAGATCTCTTCGCACAATCGCTCAAAAAATGCATGGTACCCCTTCGACCAAAGGACATCCCCGATCTCCTTGGCGGTATTCGCCCGACGAATTCCTTCCGCCTCGGAGGGCGGCACTCCGGACTGAACGGCCAGGTCGGCCAGCCACCCCGGGTCCACCGACGATCCTTTTGAATGGAGATGCATGTGTCCCGCCGCGGCCTTGGAGAATTTTCCAATCATGCCGCAAAGGGTCACTTTTTCCACGCCCCGTTTGGCGCACTGCTTGAGAGAAAACCCCAGAAAATCCCCCATTTCGATAAAAGCCTCTTCCGGGAGATGGGAAAGCTCCCGCATAGCCACCTTTTCACTGCGCCCCCCGGTAGTCAACACCACCTGCCGGCACCCCGCCGCCGTGGCCACACTGATGGCCTGGGCTACGCTGGCCATCCACGCCGCCGTGGAAAAGGGCTTGACAATCCCCGTGGTACCCAGGATTGAAATTCCTCCGATGATCCCCAGCCGGCCGTTCATCGTCTTTTTCGCGATCTCTTCGCCCCCGGGGACGGAAATCACCACCCGAATCCCGCGCCGCCCCAGCATCTCCGGCCCCGCCGCCTCTTCTGCGGCCTGGCGGATCATCCTCCGGGGCACCGGATTGATGGCCGGCTCCCCCACGGGCACGGCCAGCCCGGGCTTCGTCACCCGACCCACTCCCTCGCCACCCTCGAGTTCAATCCCCGGCTCTCCCCGCCAACTCACCGTGGACCAGATCCAGGCGCCGTGGGTGGCATCGGGATCGTCCCCGCCATCTTTGATCACGGCGCAGGCGGCGCGCTCCGGCGTAAACGATAAACCTTCCACGGCGAATCGCACCCTTTGCCCGGCCGGGAGCCCGATCTCCACCTCGGACAGCGGCTGTTGGTGAACCAGGGCCCATACGGCTGCTTTCGTCGCCGCCGCAGCGCAACTGCCAGTGGTATAGCCGTGGCGCAGCGGCCGCTCCGGCGGTTCGGTCATCTCGCCCCCGCCTCCGATACGGCCAACAGAGACAGGGCATTGACGATGGCCACAGCCACCGGACTGCCCCCTTTGCGGCCCTCATTGGTGATAAAAGGCGGCTGATCCAGACCGGCCAACTGCGCTTTCGATTCCGCCGCCGATACGAACCCCACCGGCACGCCGACGATCAGCGCCGGGCGCGCCTCCCCCGCCCGGACGAGGCGAATCAACTCCAACAGGGCGGTCGGGGCGTTACCGATGGCCACGATCCCCCCTTCCGCCATCCGGGCCGCCTTGCGCATCGAAACGATGGCCCGGGTGGTTCCCCGGCGCCGCGCTTCCTCGGCCACGTCCGGATCGGAGATGAGGCAGTGCACCCGCCCCCCAAACCGCTCAATCCGCGCCTTGGAGATCCCCACCTGAACCATCTGGACATCGGCCACCACCGGCCGTCCCTCCCGGATGGCCCGAATCCCCGCTTCCACAGCCTGGGGATGAAACCGCAGCGACCTCCCCAGATCAAAATCTGCACTGGCGTGAATCACCCGTTGGACAATGGAAAATTGTTCTTCCGTAAAAGAATGCTCCCCCAGTTCTTCCGCAATGATGGCAAAACTTCGGGCCTCGATCTCCTCGGGCCGGACTGTCGACGGCACAAACTCGCTCACCCCATCTCCCCCTCCCCCTGCGGGTACAAAAAAACCCCCGACCCATCGGTCGGAGGCAATATGCGTTGACGCCTGGTGGGCCTCAAGAGCCCGGAATCGGCACACCGCACCCCATACCGCGAGGGTCTTCCGGCGTTTCCATCAAGGTAGGTCTCCTGGCTCCCGGGTCATCGCGGCCCTCCGTCTTCCCCGCAGCTAAGCGAGTGACGTCGTCCTCGGCGGACGTGGAGGGCAACTCGTCCGGTCACAGTGGCGGGTCCGCTCGGGATTCTCACCCGATTCCCTGTTACCTTCCGCCGCAGCGGAAGCACCTTGACGTCGTTGCCACAAACAGTCATTCTTGAAATTGGATGAAGATAAGATTCGTTGTAAGCATAACTCACGATCCGGGACTGTGTCTAGAGCCGTTTTCGCCGATCCCATCTGTCCTGCCACCGAGATCCTGGCTTTTCAACTTTTTTGACCGAAAAATGTTCCCGTGAAGAGGTGGTTCTCCGATGCTGTTTCTCCTTGCCGGTACCAGCGACGCCCGGGCCCTCGGCGTTCAGTTGCAGAACGCCGGCTACCCGGTATTGGCCTCGGTGGTCACCGAAAGTGCCGCATCCTCTTTGCGTAAGGAGGGGCTCTCGGTCACCGTGGGCCGCAAATCCGCCAATGAAATGGCTAGGCTCTTTTCCGAAAACGGAACCCGGGCGGTGGTGGACGCCAGCCACCCCTTCGCCGAAGAAGCGTCGCGAAACGCCATGGAAGCGGCCATGATTGCCGGCATTCCCTACATCCGGTATGAACGTCCGAGCTCGGAATTATCCGAACATCCAAACTTACACTTAGCGCGGGACTACCGCAACGCCGCAGAGCTCGCCGCCTCCTTCGGCGGCACCATTTTCTTGACCACCGGCAGCAAAACCCTGCCCATCTTCGCCGAAGTCCTGTTGAAAGACCCGACCATCCGGATGATCTGCCGCATTCTCCCCACCGAGGAAAATATGCGCACCTGCACCGCCCTCGGCATTCCTCAGCGAAACATCGTGGCCATGCAGGGTCCGTACACCTCGACGCTCAATGCGGCCTTCTATGAACATTTCGGCGTGACCACCCTGGTCACCAAGGAGAGCGGCTCTGAAGGCAGCGTCATGGAAAAAATTCAACCCGCTCTGGACCGCGGCATTCATACTATCGTGATCTGCCGTCCGGGCATTCAATATGAGCACCTGTGCCACAGCGCCGGCGAAGTACTGGAAACACTGGACCGCCTGCTTTAGGGGGGCGGCCGTTTCCACTTCGCACCAACCGCTGGATCCCCTTGATCACCCGGCCGATCGCAGCCACAACGATCGAAAGGGACAGGGCGGATGCCCAGAAGCTCCTTTTGAGATCTCGCACCGCCTGAGCCTTCAACCGGGCGTCGTCCACATCATCTCCGTTTCCAGGGCGGTCTTCTCGGCATCTCGCCGATCATCGATTCTTCATCATATAAATCTCCCGATCGTGCTCGCCGATTTTGCGATCGTAAAAAGCCAAATCCGCTTTCGTAACCATGTTCGTTTCGACGTGTTGCAGCCGCTGATCGATACCGATGGTTCTGGCGTCGATCTCCAAAACGGCCTGGCGCATATGCGGAAATTCTTCCAAGATATGCTCGACATGTACGACCCGGCAGTCCACATCTCTCACCCGCTCTTCGACAGTGGACAACCGGCTCTCGACCACATCCAAGCGGCGTTCGACCGCGTCCAAGCGCTGCTCCACCGCATCCAAGCGCTGCTCCACCGCATCCAGGCGCTGTTCCACCGCGTCCAAACGCTGCTCCATCGCGTCCAGGCGCTGCTCGACCGCATCCAGGCGCTGTTCCACCGCGTCCAAACGCTGCTCCATCGCGTCCAGGCGCTGCTCGACTGCACCCAGGCGCTGTTCCACCGCATCCAAGCGCTGCTCCACCGCATCCAAGCGCTGGTCGATTCTATCAACTCGCGCTTCCATCCGGTCGAATCGCCCATGCAAACTCCGAACCTCTTGAAGAATGACCTCCAGAACCTCGTTGACGTGACGATCGTCCATCCGGCACCACTCCTCATCTGTGGGTGTCGGCCGCATCTTCCGCGTTCATCTGAGCTGCCACAAACAACATCGGCCTCCCCTTCCACTTCGACACCGAACCCGGAAACTCCTGTCCACCGGGAGGATACACCACCACCGCCAGATGGGGATCCCCGACCCCCGCGAGCTGTCGTTCCTGAATCCATGCGCTCGCATCGAAACTCACCCACTCCAAGACGGCGTGTTTCAACAACGCCGTCTCCCCCAGTTCCAGCCGGGCAAACTCCGGGCCCAGAATCTCCGGCCGTTCGGCCAACCTCCGGGCCCACCCCAGCACCCCCCCTTTGTCCAGGGTCGGCACCCACCAGGGGGACCGCGGACGAACCCGGCGTGTCAACAGATAATCGATTTTTAACAGATCCTCCGCCACCATGGGCCGCCTGAGACCCTTGTCGCGCAAAAAATCGCGCATGCGCAGAAACAGATCCTCGGGCTGATATCCCAACGTCCCGTACCCCTGCCGATCCCAGTAATCCCCCAGTTCCTGATACAAATCAAAGGCACTGGAAAACTCCCAGGCCCTCAGATACCGCAGGGTGTGATCCATCCAGTGCGAATTCCAATATTTGTCCACCATATCCTCGACCCGCTTGATCCGCCGGACGTCCTCGTAGGGCAACACGTCGTTGGCCAGCACCTCATAGGGGGGCTCGTCCATGTACACGTACCCGAACTCCGCCGCCCGAGCCCTGAGCCCCGTTCCCCGCAGTAGTTTGAGAAACCCGAGTTGCAGCTCGTCCGGTTCCAAGGCGTACACATCGTCGAAGGTTTTGCGGAACGACCGGTAATCTTCCCGGGGCAGCCCGGCGATCAAGTCCAAGTGCTGCACCACCCGACCGGACTCCCGCAACCGCCTCACCGTGCCGGCCAACCGATCGAACCGCTGAATCCGCCGAATCAGTCGGTTCGTCTCCTCGTTTGTCGACTGGACCCCGATCTCAAAACGAAACCGTCCGGGCGGCGCTTCCGCCGCCAAAAACTCCACGATCTCCGGGCGCAGGATATCTGCCGTGATTTCAAACTGAAACACCGTCCGCCCGGGGTACCGGGCCAAAAACTGAAACAACTCCAAGGCATAATCTTTTTTCAAATTGAACGTTCGGTCCACGAATTTAATTTGTGAAACGCCGTAATCGATCAACCGGGCCAAGTCTTCTTTGACCCGCTGCAATGAAAAATACCGCACCGCATCATCGATGGACGACAGGCAGAACTGGCAATGAAACGGACACCCCCGGGAAGCCTCGAAGTACACAATCCGATTGTCCAACTCCTCCAGGTGGCCCCGGTAAGGAGAGGGGATCGCGTCCAAAGGTTCAATCCAGCCCCGGCGAGGCGCAATCTTCACCCGGTCCCCCTCGCGGAAGGCCAGGCCAGCGATCTCGCCAAGATCGCCTCCGTCCCTCCAGGCCCGGAGCAACTCCATAAACGTTGCCTCCCCTTCTCCGATGACGATGGCGTCCACCTCCGGCCACTTTTCCATCCACTCCCAGGTGTCATAAGAGACCTCCGGTCCCCCTAACACCACCCGTGTAGCCGGAGACACTTTTTTCAAGAGGCGCACGATTTTCAGTGTTTCAACGACATTCCAAATATAACAGGAAAATCCGACGACCTCCGGGCGGTCGCCCACCACCTCGGACAAAACCCGCAACGGATCGTCCTTGATGGTGAACTCCCGGAGCAGTACGTCGAACTCCCCTTCCGCCGCGGCCCGAAGATAGCGAAGCGCCAAGGAAGAGTGAATGAATTTCGCGTTCAGCGCCGCGAGCAGGACCTTCACTCCGACCCCCCCTAGTGCGTAATGCCGGTTCCACTTTGCACCAGCCACTCTTTGACTTCTTCCGCCAACTGCCGCAGGCCTTCAAAATCTCCCGCCAACCCGTGCAGCCGTTCCTGAAAGGCCGTCGCCATCTCCACCTGTCCCGAGGATTCCAATTGTTCCAGATCCCTCAGAATCGAGGAAACCAAATTCGACTTCCTTTCAAACAGCCGCTGGGCCTGCTTGATTTCTTCGCGAATCTCGGACATCTCCCGATCTAGCTGAAACGCCGCCTCGGCGGCCGCCCGGAGGCGCTCCCGAACTTGGGTCGGCAGATTGCCTTTGTATTTATAGTTCAGGGAATGTTCGATGGTCGCCCAGAAGTTCATCGCCAAGGTTCGGACCTGAATTTCCGCGAGCAGCTTTTTTTCCCCTTCGGCCGTTTGGATGGGGTACCGAATAATGATATGGTAGCTGCGATAGCCGCTGTCCTTTTGGTGCCGAATATAATCGCGTTCCTCCACGATCTCCATGTCCCTGCCGTCCCGCTGGCGAATGAGCTGGACCACCCGATCAATGTCGTCGACAAACTGACACATGATGCGAATACCGGCGATATCGGGCACCTCTTCCACCCGTTCAAGGGGGATGCCCAACCGGGCCGCTTTATCGAGGATGCTGGAGACTTTCTTCAGCCGCCCGGTCACAAACTCGATGGGCGAATACTCTTCCTTTCGCTTGAGTTCATTCCGGATACTGCGAAACTTCACCTTGAGCTCTTCAACAGCCTGCTCATAGGGCAACAAAAACCGATCCCAGTCAATGGTGTGCACGCGCCTATTCACCACCCCAGGCCCCGTGGGCCGGAACTTTCGCGGACCAACGTCCTCCCTTTATCATACCGGAATTCCGGTTCGTCCTCCAAGGGATGAACACGCTGTTCAAGGACCCGCCAGGCTCGGCAATCCTACGGCTTGACCGATCAAAAACACGATGCCCACCACCACACTGTATACCGATGTACAGCCCGCCAAGACCACCCTCCAGCCCATCCGTCGCCCCGCCAGTCCGTACCCCATCATCGTCAACAGGGAAATCAAAAGATTGGCCACCAGCATGCCCGCCACGAACAGGAAAAATACCCCCAGGGCGGCCGTGCGCCCCCCGGCCTGCATCGCCGCAGCGAATACCATCAATTGGGTGGGCGTTTCGGCCCCGGCCCCGTGAATCACCCCGACGGTAAAGGCTCCACCCGCCCCCAACTCCGGGTCGGCGCCCCCGGAATCTTTGCGCCAGAGCCGTCTCCACCCCCGCCGCACCCCTTGGTACAACAGCATCCAGCGGCTCCGGACCGCAAGCTCATGCCGTCCCGTGAACAACATCACCAACACCCAGCCGCCCAGGGCGATCAACGTCGCCCCCACCACCGGTTCCATGACACGCCCCAGCCACCCCGGCACGTGAACGTCCGCGACGATGACCGGAATCCCGAGCAACAGAACCACCGTCCCATGGCCGAGGGCATACAACATCGCAAAAAAAAGACCCCGAAGCCGGTGGGTTCCTCCGGCAATCAAGTCCGTAATCGCCGCCACGTGATCCCAATCAATTCCATGCCGAAATCCGAGGACCAGCGCCAATCCGCCGAGGGCCACCACCGAGATCGTCATGACCGGCCACCCCGCTTCCGCCCGTCGAATCCGGCTCCAAACACAAAAATGCCCCCCGAGCGCCGCCCGGGAGTGTTCTCCATAGAAAACACCACGACCATGTTCGCGCCCCCCTATCCGCGTAGGTGTGCGGCCGGTTGTCGGACAGGGCAGGTCTCCTGGCTGAGGATCTTCACCTTTCCGCGTCTTCTCAGGCAACGTGCCCAATGACCCCTGCGGATCGCTCCCCATCACAGTGGCGGGACCGCGCCGGACTTGCACCGGACTTCCCTTTTCAGCGCCGATCAGGCGCACCCTGTCTTCCATCCATTGTCCGTCGTCCAAAGTATACTACAGTTCCGTCTTTAAGAAAAAGATCCCGAAACGGGAATCTACTCCTCCACAAACCCGGAGCCAATGCTTTGCAGCCGCTGAAGGGCCTCCGCCCAAAGCACCGGGCGCTCACAGGCATTTCCCCGACAGATGTACACCTGGGTCTCCCCACCCTTCGACCGGTGGCCACTCACCCGGGGCAACACCTCCGACACCCGATCCCCCTCCGCGCCATCCGGCCTCACCACCCACAGAGCCCGGGGGAGATACAGGCGCCGAACTTCTGCCGGCCAGCGGGCCGCGGCAAAAGAGCCCTGAGCCTGCGGTCCCCCGACGAAACCCTCCCCGCTGTCCCCCGCTTCATCGCGAACCGGTTCGGCCACCACGATCTCCTCGGAAGGCCCCACGGCGAAATCCCAGGCCGTCAAGAAAAACGTGTATCCGGCAGGATAACGGGACACCGCCCCGGCAAAAGCCCGAAGCTGGGCCTCCGCCCACCGCTCCCAGGCCGGATCCCCCGTCAGGCGGCCTAGCCACAGCAGGTCCAGGGCCAGGACGGAGTTTCCGGAAGGCAGGGCTCCGTCCTCCGCCGTCTTGGGCCGGGACCAAAGCGCCTCCGCATCCGACCCGGTCAGAAAACAGCCCCCCTCATTCTCATCCCAAAACAACGTCCGCACATCTTGCGCCAGCCGAATCGCCCGCCGCAGCCACGCCACATCTCCGCCGGCCTGGTACAACTCCAACAAACCCCAGATATAAAAGGCGTAGTCGTCCAAATAACCCAGGATCCCCGCTTCGCCATCCCGATACCTCGCCAACAGCCTGCCATCCCCCTGGCGCAAAGTCCGCCACAGCCACTCCGCCGCCCGCCGGGCGGATACCAGATAGTCCGCATCCCCGAGCACTCGAGCCCCCCGGGCCAAGGCCGCGATCATCAGCCCGTTCCAAGCGGTGAGAATTTTATCGTCTTTATGAGGGTGTACCCGACGATCCCGCACCGAGCGCAGAATCTCCAGCCCCCGGCGGACCTTCCCATCAATCTCTTCGGGAGTCATTCCCAGTTCCCGGGCCAGCAAATCGACATCCGTATCGATCTCATTCAACACCGATCGGCCGCCTTCAAAATTCCCCTCCTCCGTCACACCAAAGTACCGGCAGAGAACCTCACCATCCTCCGGCCCCACCGCTTCTGTGATCTCCTGGGGCGTCCAGACGTAAAATTTTCCTTCCTCCCCTTCTGAATCCGCATCTTCCGCCGAGTAAAATCCACCCCCGGGATCGGTCATCTCCCGGCGCACGTAAGTAACTATCTCCCGGGCTGTCTGCGCCCATCGCTGGTCGCCCAACGCTTGGTACGCTTCGAGATAGGTCAGAACAAGAAGGGCATTATCGTACAGCATCTTCTCAAAATGCGGGATGAGCCAACGCCGGTCGGTGGAATACCGGGCAAATCCAAAGCCGACGTGATCCCAGATCCCCCCTCGGCGCATCCCCTCGAGGGTTCCCTGCACCATATCGAAAGCCTCCCGCCGCCCGCTGCGCACCCCGTACCGCAACAAAAACAAAAGATCGTGGGGCCGGGGGAATTTCGGGGCTTGGCCAAACCCGCCAAAGGTGTGGTCATAGCTGGCTAAAAGCTGCTCGAAGGCCCGGGTGAGCGTTCCCGCATCCACCTCTCCCTGAGCGGCCCGTCCAAGAGCTTCCCCGATCTGTCCGGTGAGATGCCTCCCGGCGTCTTTGACGCGGTCCGCCCCCTTTTCCCACAACTGCGCCACCCGGGTCAACAGTTCCATCAGCCCCGGGCGGCCATATCGACTCCGCTTGGGAAAATAAGTTCCGGCGTAAAAGGGTTCTTTTTCCGGTGTTAAGAACACGGTGAGCGGCCAACCTCCTTGCCCGGTCAGGGCCTGGCACGCGGCCATGTACAGATGGTCGACGTCCGGCCGCTCCTCCCGGTCCACTTTAATCGCCACAAAATGGCGGTTCAGAAGTTCCGCCACCTCGGGATCTTCAAAGGATTCCCGTTCCATGACGTGACACCAATGACAGGTGCTGTATCCGATCGACAAGAAAATAGGCTTATTTTCCTGCTTGGCCTTCTCAAAAGCCTCCTCGGACCAAGGGAACCAGTCCACTGGGTTATACGCGTGCTGGAGCAGATATGGCGATTTTTCCCTGGCCAAGCGGTTGGGTTTATTAGTTGTTGTCATGGGGAACACCCCTTATTTTTGTACAGGATCAAAGACCCTTGATGAGGAAAGGATCCGGGTTGCGGCGGCAATCCCCGCCACTATGAGAAAAGACCCCCGAAAGGCGCCAATCATAGCACCGAGGGGCGCTGCAATTTCCTGCACGACTCCTTGCAA